>JBKKBA010000287.1:0-4368 GCA_046714275.1 Actinomycetota bacterium | reverse complement strand
AGAGTCGCACATCTGTTCGATAGACTACCGCAGACCAAGGACAGTGACAAGCGATTTCGGCCACAAAACAAGATGTTTTTCGAGTCAATGTGCTCGAACGTCGCGAACGTCGCGCGAGGAGCGAACGTGGCGAACGGCGCGCGGGGTTAGCCGATTAGGGCGTCGATGAATGCTGCTGGGTCGAAGTCTTGCAAGTCTTCGGGGGTTTCGCCGACACCGACCAGCTTCACCAAGAGGCCCAGCTCTTGCTGGACGGCGATCACGATGCCGCCCTTGGCGGTGCCGTCCAGCTTCGTCAGCGCGATCGATGTGACGCCGGCGGCCTCTGTGAAGGCGCGAGCTTGAACGATTCCGTTCTGCCCGGTGGTCGCGTCTAACACCAGCAGAACCTCGTCGGGCTTTCCGGCCTCTCGCTCGACGACGCGAATGATCTTGCCCAGCTCGTCCATCAATCCTTGCTTAGTGTGCAGCCGGCCGGCCGTGTCCACGATCAGCACGTCGGCGCCCTGAGCGCGAGCCGTCTTGACGCCGTCAAACGCGACGGCGGCCGGGTCCGAGCCTGGAGGGAGCCGAACGATCTCTGCCCCACTGCGCTCGGCCCACAGCGCAAGCTGATCGTCGGCGGCCGCTCGAAAAGTGTCCGCTGCGGCCAGCACGACACGCTTTCCCTGACGATGCAACCGAAGCGCCAGCTTGCCAATCGTTGTGGTCTTTCCGGTGCCGTTGACGCCGGTGACGATCCAGACGGTCAGCCCGCTGTCTTTGCTGGCGAGATGCCGCTCGCCCTCGCCGATGATTCCCAGCAACTCGTCGCGGAGCTTTGAGATGAGCTCCTCCGGCGCAACTTTCTTCGCGCTCTCCTTCAGGTCGTCCACGATCCGCATGGTGGCCGTGATGCCGACATCGGCCTGCAGCAAGATCGCCTCGACGTCCTCCCAGTCCTGCGGACCAAGCTGGCTTCGCTTGAAGACACAGACCAGAGCTTGCCCGAAGCCGGAACGGGACTTGAAGAGCCGCTCACGCAGTCGCCGCTTCGGCGGGATCTCTTCCTCAGCCGGGATGGCCTCGACCGGTGGGACTTCGACCCGAGGAGGCGGCGGGGCTTCCACCACCGGCGGCGTCTCAACCGGGGCCTCAACCGGCGTTTCAACCGGCGTTTCAACCGGCGTTTCAACCTTAGGGGGTTCAACAGGTGGTGCGCGCGGCGCGGGCGGGGCTTCGACCGGGGGCGCGCCCGCCTGCGGCGGTGGCTCCGGCGCCAAGGGAGCCTCTTCGACCGATGGAGCCTCAAGCGTGCGCGAGCGGCGACCTTGAGACACAAACCCGACGACGGCAACCACCAGGATCGCAACCGCGATCCCGATGTAGAGCAGCAGGTATCCGGGTCCGTCCACGCTAAACCGTTTCGACTTCTTCGATGCGCTGCGAAAGGACCTTTGTGACGCCGTCGGCGGCCATCGAGATACCGTACAGGCAGTCGGCGACCTCCATGGTTCGCTTCTGGTGCGTCACAACCAGGATCTGCGACGTCTCCTTGAACTCTCTGACGAGCCCCAAGAAGCGATGCAGGTTCACATCGTCCAGCGCGGCCTCGACCTCGTCAAGCAGGTAGAACGGCGATGGGCGCGCGCGGAAGATCGAAGCCAGCAACGCGATCGCCGTCAGCGATCGCTCACCGCCCGAGAGCAATGAGATGCGTTTCACGCGCTTGCCGCCGGGGCGCGCCTCGACGTCCACCCCGGTCTCCAGCATGTTCGACGGGTCGGTCAGCACCAGCTTGCCTTCGCCCCCCGGGAACAGGCGAGCAAAGACCTGGTCGAACTCCCTTTGCACGTCGGCGAAGGCCCCGGCGAACATCTCGACGATCTTCGCGTCCACCTCGTCGACGACCGACACCAGATCTCTTCGAGACTTCTTGAGATCGGCAACCTGCTCGGTGAGGAAAACGTGACGGTCCACCATTCCCTGATACTGCTCCATCGCGATCGGATTCACCCGGCCGATCATCGCCAGCTTTCGCTCCAGGACCGAAGCCCTGCGGCGCAAGTCCTCCATCTCGCCGGCGTCGGGAAGGCCCAGGGCAAGGGCCTGGTCGGGCTCAAGGCCGTGCTGCGCTTTCAGTCGCTCTGCCATGGCGGTCATCCGGTGCGCGCGTTCGGCGCGGGCCAGATCGCTGCGATGCGACATCTCCCGGACCTCATCCATGCGCACTTCTGCCTCGCGTCGCGCGCGCCTGGCATCGGCCAAAGCGGCCGCGGTGCCAGCCCGCCGCTCCTCCACAGCAAATCGGGCGCGCCGCGCGTCATCGATCCAAGACTCAATCCGCTCGCGAGCCGCCAGCGCGGCTTGCGCTACGGCGGCCGCCTTGCGTGACGCGGCAAGGCGGGCTTCGCGGGAGCGCTCCCACATATCGCGCTCTTCCTCGACACGGCGGGCGCGATGGCGCAACTCTTCCAGCCGGCTGGTGACGGCGCGCTCTCGCTCGACCAGCCCCCCCAGTTGGTGAGCACATTCCGACGCCCGACGTTCGACGGCAGCCATCTGTCCGGCCTCGATCGGCGGCTTCTGTCCGGCGGACGCTCGATTGAGCTGCGCTTCGACAGCCGCCAGTTTCTCGCCGTCCGCCGCCAGCCGCTCCTGAACTTCCTGGATGCGCCCCGACATCATCGCGTCTTCGCGCTGGGCCGTGTGGTCTTCGCGCTCCAGTTCCGCCAGGTGATCGGCAACACCGGTCAACTCGGCGTCCACTTCGTTGCTGCGAGCCACCAGCGCGGCAACCTCGGCGCCGAACGCCGCAGCGTCGGCCGCAGCACGCTCGGCCTGAGCGCGCGCGGTTGCCAGCCGGTCGCCGGTTTGGCGCATCTCTTCCCCGATCGTCGCGATCTCTGCGGCGACGTCCCGGCCCAGCGCTTCGGGATCGCCTCCCGCAAGCACGCCCCCACCGGCGCGATCGCCGTCAATCGTGACGGCGATCAGCCCGGGATGCGACCGGGAAAGTTCCCACGCTTGGGACAACGTTTCGCACAGCGCCATCCCACCCAGCAGCGACCGGACGGCATCCGGCGCGTCCGACACGGTTTCGGCGGCGCTTCGAACGCCCGGCGGCAGCGCCGCGGGCGTCGCCCCCACAACAAACTGTCCGCGGCCGCCTGCCTGCTTCAACCGCCGTATGGCCGTGATAGCCTCTTCGGGCCCCGCGGCGACGATGGCGTTCGCTACCGGTTCCAGCGCCGCTTGGGCCGCGCGCTCCAGCCCCGGCGTCGGCCGGACCGCTTCACGCAGGATGCCGATCAGTCCCTGCACCTGGCCGATCAGAGACGCGGGCGTCCCGCGCGCCGCCTCGTCGGTCAGCACGCGATGACGGGCCGCAAGCGAATCCGCGGCCCGTTCCAGATCTCGCACCCGCATGGACTGTGCATCGGCGGCCTTTTGGTGCTCGGCCTGGCGCAAGCGCGCCTGCTCCAGCGCCGCTTCGACGGCAGCTTCCTTCTCGTCGATCACACGCAGCTCGTCGGCCGTCGTCCCGATCTCCTGTTCGCGGGCTTCCCGTCGCCGCGCCAGGAACTGACGGCGTTCGGCCAGACGGCGGCGCTCTTCGTCGGCCGACTGAACGGCCGCACGCAGCGCCGCACGTTCCCCCTGCAGGTGCACCAGCTCCTCGCGGGCGCGAGACGCGGCTTCTTGCTCGGCCGTCAACGTCATCCATCGGGACTCGGCGTCCCGAGCTGCCGCCTCGGCCGCTTCCCGCTGAGCTGCGATCTGCTCAAGCTCCGACTGCGTCTCGGCGATGATCTGCGGCGACGGCGCCTGGCCTTCCGGAGCCCGGGTCGCCAGGTCGTCCAGATGCCGGGATCGTTCTTCCGCCAGCCGCGCCAGACCGGCGACGCGCTCGCGCACCGACGACAGGCGGTACTCCGTGGACAGTGCCGCCTCGGCTGCTTCACCAACCCCGGCGGTCTCTGCCTCCAGCGCCTCCACGCGTTCGCTCAGGCCGCGGACGCTGCGGGTGAGCTGGTCGGCTTCGGCCGCCAGACGCGTTTCGGCTTCACGGTCGCCTTCGTTGGCGATCGCATCGAAATCGTAGGCCCAGATCTTCAGGGCGACGGCGGCCAGGTCCGACTGGATCTCGGCGGATCGCTTGGCCATCTCGGCCTGCTGTTCCAGCGGGCGGATCTGGCGGCGAAGCTCGGCGATGACATCGCCCAGCCGCTCAAGGTCGGAATCGGTCCGATCCAGCTTCCGCGACGCGCGCTCGCGGCGGCGGCGAAACTTCAGGATCCCCGCAGCTTCCTCGATATAGGCGCGGCGCTCCTCGGGACGGGCCTGAAGCTCCGCATCCAGTTGCCCCTGCCCCACGATCGTATGCAG
>JBKKBA010000286.1:0-3229 GCA_046714275.1 Actinomycetota bacterium | reverse complement strand
GGAGTTGATGCGGCGTTCGACTTCGTCGGCGTGAACGATGTCCTGAAGGCCGCGGTCGCGTCGCTGGGCTATCGCGGGCGCGCCGTGATGGCCGGGGTCGGTGGTGAGCGCATCGCGCTGGGGCCGTCGATCATGTTCGTGTCCCGGCAAAACCGCCTTGTCGGGACGTTCGGATACCGGATGCGCCACCTTGAAGAGTTGATCGCGCTGGTGCAATCCGGACGGCTGGACCTTTCCGGCTCGATCAGCGCCCGGATGCCGTTGGAGGATGCAGCCGAGGCCGTGGACATGCTGGCGACCAAGCGCGGCGACCCCGTGCGCCTGCTGCTGGTCCCGTAGTCTTCGACGGTTGCGCACCTTTTTCGTTGCGACGGTTCGCGGCGACGGTCCTGATCGGCCACTCGACCGGCGGCTGATCGGCCGCTATAGTACCGGCTGATCGGCCACTAGTAGGGCGGCCGATCGGCCACTTAGTGTTTTCGGGAGGTTGTCGTGCTGGTCCCTCGTCATCTTGCAGGTGAAGTCCGCGATGACTTGAAGGATACGCGTGTCGTGCTCATCCAGGGGGCGCGACAGGTGGGGAAGAGCACGCTGGCTCAGGAAGTTCTGCGGATGCAGCGGAGAGCCCGTCTGTTGACGCTCGATGACGACACGACGCGCGCGGCAGCCTTGAATGATCCGGCGACGTTCGTGGCGGGCGGAACGGGGACGACTCTGATCGATGAGGTGCAGCGGGTTCCGCAGCTGATGCTGGCGGTGAAGGCTGCCGTGGATCGTGACCCGCGACCGGGTCGCTTCTTGCTGACCGGCTCGGCTCAGATCCTTCTCCTTCCGCGTCTGGCCGACACGCTCGCCGGCCGCATGGAGATTGTGGAGCTGTGGCCGTTTTCGCAAGGGGAGATGGGCCGCACGAAGGATTGCCTCGTTGATCTGCTGTTCCGGGGGAATGCGGAATGGAAGACGGGGCTGATGGCCAAGGGCGACTACCTGGAGCTTGTTGTGCGCGGGGGGTATCCGGAGGCGGTCGCGCGGAACAACTCCACGAGACGGTCGCGATGGTTCGACGCGTATGTGACGACGTTGATCGCGCGTGACGTCAAGGAGCTGGCCGACATCGATCGGCTGGAGGATCTCCGTCGCATCCTCGGCTTGATCGCAGCTCGTTCGGGATCGTTGCTCAACCTCGAATCGCTGAGCATGGATACCGGAATTCCTCGGACGAGCATGCGCCGGTACGTCGCCCTGCTCGAAACGGCATTCGTCGTGAGTCGGGTCGCTGCCTGGTCCGGCAGTCGCACAACCCGCCTCATCCGAACTCCCAAGATCTTCGTCCGGGACACCGGTCTTGCGTCGCATCTGCTGGGTGTGAACAGAGGATCTGCGCTGACGGACGAAATGGCGGGGCCTTTGGTTGAAACCTTCGCGCTCATGGAGATAGCGCGTCAGATCGGGTGGAGCGAGGAACGTCCGAAGATGTTCTTTCTCCGAACGAAGGACGGAACCGAGGTGGATGCGGTCCTCGAGGCTCCAGATGGGCGAATCGCCGGCGTGGAGATTCGGCTTGCGGCGACGGTTCGGGAGCGGGACTTCACCGGCTTGCGATATCTCGCCGCCCGGGCGGGACGGCGGTTCGCGACGGGAGCCGTGCTCTACACTGGTCGCGAGCCGCTTCCGTTCGGACCACGCTTTTGGGCGCTCCCGATGTCGGCGCTCTGGGAGTCGGGCTCGTGAGGCGATGGCCCTTGTCGGAGGGCCATCGCCTGGCGACCTGCCCAAGTCGGGACGCGCTGCGCGAGTCGGATTTGGCGGAAGCCGGAGTTCCCGCGCTCTGCCGTTTTGAAGGGGAACGTCCCTGCCCGATTCGCAAGGGAGACGGCAGGGTCTTGCGGAATTGAGTCTGCGGAGGTCAGCACTCTCGAGGGCGCGCCAGCCCTAAGCCCGAGGGTTCGACACCGAGCATGCAGACAAATCGACGCTTCATCAAGAAACTTGCGGCAATGCTGGTCCTTGCCACGCTGGCTTCGATGCTGACGGCTACTGCGGAGGACCTTGACGAGTACACGCGTCTGATCATGCCGGCTCCCTTCGAGGTGACCGCCACCGGGATCGGCCCGTCGGAGATCTCGCTGACGTGGAAGGACGTCGCCCGCACCGAGCATGCCTTCGAGATCCAGTGGACGACCGACGCCGGCCGGGCCAGCAACACGTGGTTCCCCGCGACCCAGTTCCCGATCGAACACGCGGGCGACTCCCGTGGAGGCTGCGACCTTGACAACACGTTTGCGCTTCCGCACGTCGATGTGAACTCGCCGGACCCGCTGAACCAGTACAACGACCCGCGGCCGGCGCGCTGTGGCATCGTGCTCACCGAGCTTCGAAACAAAGCGAATAAGCCCCTTCCGATCCCGTACGCCGACCCGGCGACCAACGTGCGCTGGTTCCGCATGCGTGGCATCTTCCCGTACAAGCAGCGCATCCAGGGTCTGCCCGGAAACCCTAATGTGGAGTTCCCCCAGCAGGTCCGCGCGCTGATCCACAGCCCGTGGAGCGGCATCGATCCCGTGATCCTGGGCCCGCTCCCGCCGGTGAACACCCAGATCGTCCCGTCGTTCCCGTCGTTGACCGTGGTGTGGGCGAACGCGGCCATGGGCGACCCGGCGTTCTCGGGAAACAAGGTAGAGCGGGCGTCGAACCTGTCGCAGACCCGCGTCTACTTCGACCTGCCGTCGTCCAGCTCGTCGTACTTCGATGGGCCGCTTGAATACAACACCACCTATACCTACCGCGTGTCCTCCAAGCGTTCGTCCAACATCCCCAAGCCGGCCGACCCGAACACCGGCGCCGACTCGGACCCGCAACACATCGAAGAGAGCTACTCGCCTTCACACCCGGCCAACGGCGGCCTCACGGTGACGTCGCCGCCGATCCCGGCGCCGGGCGACCCGACCAACCTGATCGCAACGTTCGCGGCGCCGTCCACGGCCAACCTGCAGTGGTTCGACAATGCCAACGACGAGGATGGATTCCTGATCGAGTTCGGTCCCGACGGTCTGAGCTGGGTGGCGCAGACGGCGATCGGCCCCAAGCAGGGAACCGGCTTCGTGACCTTCAGCCAGTTCAACATTGTGCCCGACACGGTCCGCTTCTATCGCGTCTTCGCCTTCCGGGTAACGCCGTACGCCAAGTCCAACCCGTCGAACGTGGCCGGGATCATCGCGATCCCGAAGGC
>JBKKBA010000285.1:0-3682 GCA_046714275.1 Actinomycetota bacterium | reverse complement strand
CGCACGGCGACGCACCGACGGTCGGTTCGGTGCTTCTGGCCGGGATCATGCTGAAGATGGGCACGTACGGCTTCATCCGGATCGCGCTGCCGATCCTGCCCGACACGGCCCGGGTCTGGGCGCCGTGGATCGGGGGACTGGCCGTTATCTCCATCTTGTACGGCGCCCTGTGTTGCCTGGCTCAACGCGACATCAAACGCCTGATCGCCTTCTCTTCCGTGGGGCACATGGGCTTCGTGATGCTGGGCATCGCGACGCTCACGCCGGTCGGCATCAACGCGGCCATCTTCGGCATGGTCGCGCACGGCGTGATCACGGGCATGCTGTTCTTCCTGGCCGGTTCGGTCTACGAGCGCTACCACACGCGCGACATCCCGACGATTGGTGGCGGCATGATGCAGAAGATGCCGCGCATGGGATCCCTGCTTTCCTACGCGGCGATCGCCTCGCTGGGGCTTCCCGGTCTGGCGGGCTTCTGGGGCGAGATCATGAGCCTGCTGGCCGCTTTTAATCCCGCGCCCGGCCTCTCGAACCCGCTGTTCCGCACCTACATGGTGCTGGGCGGCGTGGGGACGATTCTGGCGGCCGGCTACCTGCTGTGGCTGCTGCAGCGGGTGAACTTGGGAACCGTGCCCGAAAAGTGGGCCGGTGAGAGCCTGGACGATGTGCGTTCCACCGAGTGGGTCGCTTGGGCGCCTCTGCTGGTTGCGATTCTGGCCCTGGGAATTTACCCGCGGGCGGTGTTCGACATCACAACCGGCGCCGTCGATGCGATGGCGAAGGTGTTTGGCTAGTGGGAGTCCGATGAGCTCAATCGACCTTCATCTGATCTCGCCCGAGCTGGTGATCACCGGCGGGCTTCTGCTCGTCCTGGTCGCCGACCTGTTCCTGTCGGATGCGCGGCGCTGGCTGACCGGCCTGCTGTCGCTGGGGACGATGGTGGGGGCATTGGCGGCGCTGCTGACCTTAATTCCGCGTCTGCTGGACGGTCCGGGCAGTGCCACGTTCGGCGAGATGTTCGTGCTGGACAACTTCGCCTTCATGTTCAAGTTGCTGTTCATTACCGTCGGCATCGTGGTGCTTCTGATCAGCGCCAACTACCTGCACGACGGCGTTCGGTCTACTCAGGGCGAGTTCTACTTCCTGTTGCTGTCGTCGATCCTGGGCATGATGCTGATGCCCAGCGCCCGGGACATGCTGATGCTGTTCGTCGCGCTGGAACTGGTCAGCGTCCCCGGCTTCATCGTTGCCGGGTTCCGCAAGAAGGACCCTCGATCGAACGAGGCGGCGCTGAAGTTCTTCCTGTTCGGCGTGCTGTCCACCGCAGTGATGCTGTTCGGCATGTCGCTCATCTTCGGGCTGACCCACTCGACCGCCCTGGCCGGGATTGCCCGCGGCATGGCCTCGCTGACCGGTGACCAGTCGGCGATCGCCTTCGCTGCGATCCTGTTCATCATTACCGGCTTCGGGTTCAAGATCTCGGCGGTGCCGTTCCACTTCTGGGCGCCCGACACGTACGAAGGAGCACCGGTTCCCGTCGCGGCGTTCCTGGCCGTTGCGTCGAAGGCCGCCGGCTTCGCCGGCCTGTTGCAGATCATGTTCGTCGCGTTCCCCGCGCAGGCGTCGTCGTGGGCGCCGGGTCTTGCCGTGCTGGCCGCATTGACCATGACGGTCGGGAACGTCCTGGCGCTGGCGCAGACCAACATCGTGCGACTGCTGGCCTATTCGTCGATCGCGCAGGCCGGGTACATGCTGATGCCGTTCGGCGTCGTCGCCGGTCAGGGACCGTCGGCGATGAAGACGGCGTTCGCCGCCAGCCTGACCTACATCCTGGTGTACTCGTTCATGAACCTGGGCGCCTTCGCCGTCGTGATCGCCGTGCAGCGCAGCCGTCCGGCAAACTTGATCAGCGACTACGACGGCCTGGGCCACCGCGATCCGCGCCTTGCGGTGCCGATGCTGTTCTTCCTGCTGGCGCTTGCCGGGATTCCGCCGCTGTCGGGCTTCTGGGCGAAGTTCTTCGTGTTCGGCTCCGCCGCGAACACCGGGACCGGGTGGCTGGCCGGCGTGATGGTGATCAACAGCGTCATCGGTTTGTACTACTACCTGAGCGTCGGCGCCCGCATGTTCCTGCGCCCGCCACCAGAAGGCGATACGGCGCCGCTGTCGGTCCCGCCGCTGGTGATGGCGTCGATCGTGATCCTGTTGGTCGCCGTGGTGGCCGTCGGTCTGTACCCCGACCTGATCAACCACTTCTCGCCGCGCTCGACGTTGGTTGCTATTCCGTAGCGCGGCTTTTTGCCTTCGCGATCGCATCATCCCAGTCGGAGCGGCCCTCCTTCCGGGTTCGGCCCCGTTGCGGGAGCAGGAAAAGGCCCCATGTGGTCACACCCAGGAACACCGCCAGCAGGAACATCGTGAACGCTTTCGCTTGCGCGCTCTCAACGCAGATACGGACGTGATCCGGAGTGGACGGGTCCGCCTTGTTGAAGCTCCGGAACATCGACGTCCACGCCCGCGGGCAGTTGATGGGCGTTTGCTCGAGCGTCTGCGCTTGTTTGTTGAAGATGGCCGGCCGGCCCACGTACGGGCGAAAGAGCATCAGAAGCATGATCGCCAGAATGACGGCGGTTCCCGACAGCACGATCGCGCGCCCAGCCCGGTTGCCGCTCAGGCGGTCCGCCAGGCGCCAGCGAAGGGGTCTGCGGCTTGTGGACTGGTCCATGGACTCCATCTTCTTGGATAGCACCGACGCTTTGCCACCGAATTTCGACATCCAGGGTGAATCGGGCTCTCAGCGGTGGCTTAGCAGGGACGGTACCATCCTGAGGTGAAGAAGCGCTGCCCGTGCCGTCCGGCCGGGCTCGGCGCCCCAGGAGGGATGAAGCAATGAACAAGAACATCATGAAGACCTTCGTCTTCATGGCGGCCCTCGGCGGGCTGTTCGTCATCGTCGGCGGCGCGCTGGGCGGTCGTGGCGGCATGGTGCTGGCGGTCGTGTTCGCGCTGGTGATGAACATGGGCGCGTACTGGTTCAGCGACAAGCTGGTCATCAAGATGACTCGTTCGAAGCCGGTCTCGGAACAAGAAGCGCCCTGGCTGTACAACATCGTGCGCCCTCTGGCTCAGAAGGCGAACATGCCGATGCCCCGCCTGTACGTGATGCCGGCGACCCAGCCGAACGCGTTCGCGACCGGCCGCAACCCCGACAAGGCCGTTGTAGCCGTGACCGAAGGCATCCTCAACGTCCTGTCCGAACGCGAGCTGGCCGGGGTTCTTGCTCACGAGCTTGCGCACGTCCGCAACCGCGACATTCTGATTGGCGCTTTCGCCGCGACCGTTGCCGCAGCGATCACGATGCTCGCCCGGATGGCGATGTGGAGCGCGATGCTGGGTGGAGGGGGCCGGGATGACGATCGCGACTCGGGCGCGCTCGGCGCCATCGGCATGCTGCTGTCGTTCATCCTGGCGCCCATTGCGGCCATGATGATCCAGATGGCCGTATCCCGTTCCCGCGAATCGCAAGCCGACCGATCGGGAGCCGAGCTGCTGGGCGACGCAACACCGCTGGCGCAAGCGCTCATCAAGATCGACGCGGCCGCAAAGGCCGGCCCTCCGATGAACGTCAACCCGGCCGTGTCCCACGTGTTCCTGCAGAGCCCCTTCCGCGGCCAGAAAGTAA
>JBKKBA010000284.1:0-5086 GCA_046714275.1 Actinomycetota bacterium | reverse complement strand
GGATATCGGCACGCTGACCTCAAGCGGCGGAACCGGCGACCTGACGGCGCCGCGCCAGACCTACGCCAACCAGATCCTGGTCACCGCCCGCGCCAAGCGCGGCACCGAAAACCCGCGCGTGGTGTACCAAGACCTATCGAACACGGCGACCCTGACCTACAGCGGCGGCGGCGGCGGCTCGATGTCCAGCAAGGCGCACGGCCCGCAGGTCCGCACGCAGGAATCCGCGCGGCTGGGTGACCGGCCGTTCCCGGTCGTACTGGTGGACTACTCGGACTTCAAGCATTCGCCGGCCGCCAACGGCTGGTCCTTCTACAACCGGCTGTCGTCGAAGGAAAACCCGGTCAGCCTGTACACGCATTTCCAAAACATGTCCTACGGGCAGCTTTACCCGCAGGGCGATGTGGCGTCGTTCGCGGCGCCCGACGACGCAACCTACGCAACCGGCGGCCCGTTCAAGTGGTCGAACCCGTATCTCAAAGGCAACACGTGCACGGGCGCGACCGTGGTGCCGCCCGACGCAACCGGCCCGTCCTCGACGACATTCGCGCCGCCCGGACCGCGCGTGACCGATGGGTGGTATCAGCTTCCCGGCCAGCGGCAGTACTACGGGCAGGACGGCAAGGGCACCGCCATCGCGCCCGTCGGCGATCTGGACGGAGGCTGCGGGCCGACCGGCAAAACCGCCTACGACGCAGCGTCGGCTGCCGACCCCGACCTGGACTACAACCAGTTCGACTCGGACCGAAACTGCCTGGTGGACTTCTTCGAGATCGCCTTCCAGGGACGCGGCGGCAACGGCGACTCGCAGACGCACGGCTACGACAACGTCTGGCCGCATTCGGGCAACCTGCAGGACACCTACGCCGACGCCAACGGCCAGCTTGGCTACGTGTCCAACGATCAGTGCCGCGACCGGCTGGAGCGACCGCTGTGGTGGACCGATGCATTCCGCACACAGATGACGACGGCGAACAAGGGCGATGATCTGCGCGCGTTCTCGCGCGTCGGGCCCTACAACGTCAATCCCGAAAACGGCACGACATCGGTGTTCGCGCACGAATACGGGCACTCGCTGGGCCTGCCGGACTACTACTCGACGGACCGCACGACCGGTGACTACTGGGAGCTGATGGCGACCGACGGATTCCAGTACATGAGCGTGTATGCGCGCAGCCAGATGGGCTGGGTCGTGCCCAAGCGAGTCCCGACGCTGACGACAGCGACGATGCGCGATTCCAAGCTGGACACGCATCAGATTCAAGCCGTCGGGTCGGACGGCCGCCCGTACGTCGTGCAAGGCCCGAACGTCCACAGCGGCGATGCCTGGTACGTCGAGCTTCCCCACCGCACCCTGTTCGACAAAGTGCCCTCGGGGAAGTTCGCGTTCTGGTCCACTGCCGGCAATGCGTTCGGCTGTCCCGGACGCACGCTGGACCTTCGGCTGAACACCACGCTGCAGGCTCCTGAAGGCACCGCCCTGTCGCTCAAGATGAAGTCCTGGTACGAGATCGAATGGGACTTCGATTATGGTTTCGTGCTGGTGTCCACCGACGGAGGCAAGACGTTCACGTCGCTGGCGTCCAAGAACGGCACGACGACACCCGCCACGTTCAACCCCCAGAACAACGTGTGCCAGTCGAAGTTTGGAAACGGCATCACGGGAACCTCGACCGCCAAGGACTACCCCAACAACCTGGTCGAGCGCACCGACGGCGTGTATCCGGCGCCGGTCTTCATCGACGACGAGTTCGACGTATCGGCGTGCGCGGGCAAGTCCTGCATGATCCGCTTCGCGTACTCGACCGACACCGGGCTGGCCAAGCGAGGGTGGGTCGTGGACGACCTGTCGCTGTCCGACGGGACGCGCACCTATTTCAGCGACAACGTCGAGCAGGAACGGCTGGGCTCCTACCAGTCGAACAAGTGGTTGCGGTTCAAGGCGGGCCCGTCGCCGTTTGATCACGGGTACTACTTGGAGCTGCGAGACCGGACGTCGAACGACTACGACTCGGCCGGACAGGGCGAGCGGCATCCGATCGACTTCATGCCGGGGATCTCGATCTGGTACACGGACATGGCGCACGGTGATGGGAACGCCGGAACCGATGACCCACCGGCGCAGATCACCATCGACCCGCGGCGTCAGCCGGAAGAGGAGGATCCCCGACTGGCCGACGCGTCGTTTTACCCGCTGCCGGGCATCAACCGCTTCAGCGACCGCGCATGGCTGGACAACTATGTGAACTTGGACGGATCCGAGTTCGGTCTGAAGTTTGATTGCTTCACGATGACGGTGAACTCGATGAGCGGGTTGCTGTCGGGGACGGCGTCGGCGTCGGTGACGATGGCGACCAAGCCGTCACGCTGTGTGCGCGTTCTGGGCTTCTCACAGGGGAAGCCGAAGCCCGCTCCGAAGAAGCAGTTGCCGGCGACGGGGTTGTCCGACGACGGGTGGCTGACGTGGGGCGTTGCGCTGATGGCTGCGGCTCTGGCGATGCGCCGCCGGTTGCTTTGGGGTTCGCCGGCGCGCTTGCCGCGGTGACTCCCGTGGCGCGGTGGCGAAGCGGCTACCACATCTCGTAGCGGAACTGCGTCTTCGCGTTCAGGCGCGGCGTCGGACGCCCCGCATACTCGACGTCAAAACGCTCGTTCGCGGCGCGGGCGTCGGGACTAAGGTACAGCGACGACGCGAAGTTGAAGCTGAACGTAGCGGTCTCCCCGGCCTGCACGATCCCTTGGGGGCGATCGACCCCCGATGCCACCGTGCAACTGGACCAGTCGCTTCCCCGATACACGCTGCAGCGCCCGGCGGGATCCGTGACCAGCGACAGGCGCCCGTCCAGGATCCACGGCGCGGTCCCCTCGTTGCGAATCGTGACCGATGCCACTGCCGGCATTCCCCGCAGCACCACATTCTGCAGCAGAATTCCGGGACCGGACTGTCCGACGGCGACGGCCGCGATCGTCCCAACATCCACCGGCAGCGTGAACGTCCCCGGATCGGACACGGGAATTCCACGTACGCGGAACTGCTCGAACGACACCGTGCCTTCGCGCGCCCACGTCACGGGAATCTGAAACTCGAATCGCCCCTGCTCGCCCTGCGCCACGATCGCGGCCGTGTTTTCGGGACCGCCCCCGCCGTCGGTCAGATCCGCGTCCAGAACCGACGGCTCACTGCACGAGCGCCAGTCCCCGCCCGCATACGAGCTGCACCGGGCCAGCGGGTGCGTCGAAACCAGCAAGCCGCTTGAATCGCCGACGCGCCACGGCCGGTAGCCTCGGTTGATCACGTCAACGGTGGCTTGATATGTGCGGTTCGGCTCCAGCCTTGCGCCGGAGCCGGCCGGGTTCTGGATCGTCGCCGCAACAATCTCGAATCCAAACAGCCGGGGATACAACGAGGTTGCGCCGTCGATGTCGCCACGGCTGAGCGAGCGGTTCCGCGTGTCCTGCTGGTACACGATTGGATGCATGACCGCGGCGGCCGTCTGGCGCGAGGCGCCGTTTTCGGTGTGACCCAATCCCAGCGCATGCCCAAACTCGTGCGAAGCGACGGATTGCAGATCCCAGTAGCCGGCGAACGCGCCGTTGGCCCACTTGGCATCGCCGTGGATGTTGAAGACCATGTCGGATTCGTAGATGAAGTCCAAGGTTGACCAGACGCATGTGCGCGCCAACACCAAGCCGTCGGACGCCCAGCCCCCCATGTTGGCAAACCCGACCACGTTCAGATCATCGGACTCCCCGCAACTGGGACTTGCGACCGCGCCGGTGTCCTCAAGCGCCGGAATGTCCCAGATGACGATGTCGCCGATGCCGCACGCGTTGCGAGTCTGCTACCAGACGCGCTTGCCCTCGACGATCTGGTTTCGCCAGTCGCCGACGCGGGATGACGGCGCACCCGATGAGTTCACGTGGAACGGCTCGGACAGACGCCACGGACGCGGATAGCCGGCATCGAATTCGTCGTAGGACCCCGCGTTCGAGCAGCGCTGTGCCGAAGAAGGACCCGTCACCGCCGCGCCTTCGGCGTTCGCGCCTTCGGCGCGGGGCTTGGGTGCTTTCGTCGTGCTGCTCAGCAGGCGGCGGGTCACGGCGTCGAAGATCTGGGTTTCGCCGCGGTCGGCGTAGTCGGTAAAGACGGAAAGAAGGGACGTTGCAGAGGCGTGGGTTGCTGGTGCCCGGGCGGCGGGCGTTACGGCGGGCAGCGCGGCGGCGGGCAGCGCGGCGGCGAGCATCGCGACGCCCGCAAGCGCGACCAAGCAACGCGACCGGCTCATGGCTCCCCCTGATACGACTGATACACGAAGATCTTCCTTTTGATTCTGGACACGATGCCGGGATCCTCCCGTCTTCAACCAAGCCTTACCGGGACGACCCGGCATTCCGGGGCAAAGCCGGTCGAGCAGGTCCTATGAACTTCCAAGGAACGCCCCTCGTTTCGCTTGAGCCCCTTCAGGGGAAGGTCTTAGGTGACGCCGGTGAGCCTCATGCCGGCGGCGGGCACCTATCAAGGGAGGTCTCATGCCCTTTACGCAGAAGCGAACAGTCGATCCGATCACGCACGAGGCGATCGTGCTGGACGAGCCAATCGTTTTGGACGAACCGGCAATAGCCGAAGATGCTCCGGCGTCTCCGGCGCCGATGCGCGATAGCGCCGTGACACGAGCCGTGACGCACGGAGGCGCGATCCCGCCCGAAGATGCCCTGGAGTATCCGCCACCGGAAACTCGAATCGTGCGTGAGCGCGTGCCCGAAACCATCAAGGCCCGCGGAGGCTTCAGCCCGATGTCGGTGCTGACCGGCGTGCTGGCCGCATTCGGCGTGATGCTGGTTGCGACCGCGATCGTCGGCGCGATCGCTGCAAACAGCACGATCGATCCCGACACTTTGAACCGGACCGACGCGATCCGCCTTGGCATCGGAGCGGCGATCGCATTCGTCGCCGTGCAGTTCCTGGCCTACTTCTGGGGCGGGTACGCTGCCGGGCGCATGGGCCGAGGTCGCGGAGCCCTGCACGGTCTGATGGTTCCGATGGTCGCGCTGGCGATCGGCGCGTTGACCGTCGTCATCGTTGAGG
>JBKKBA010000283.1:0-3831 GCA_046714275.1 Actinomycetota bacterium | reverse complement strand
TCGTCGCCGCCATCGCCGGCCTCTGCGAGCGGCTTGGGCTCCCCGACGCCGCGCCGCGCCGTCTTGCCGTGGTCGCCGTCCAGCGCGGCATCGTGGCGCGCGACGATCTGGGCGAGTAGCGCTCCTTCGCTGACCGAGCGCAAACAGATCCCAAACCGCTCGCAACATCCGTTTCGTACCGTCCCCCCACCGAAGGAAAAGGGGGAAGCCATGAACGGGATCTCGTCTCGCAGGCGGCTCGCCGCGATGCTCGTCACCGTGATCTCATTGCAAGGGCCGGGCGCCCTCGCCGGCGGCTCGTCCGGAACCGCGGCTGCCGGTGTCCGCGACTGCGCGCCGCTCATGCCGGCGCTGCAGGAGGCGACCGCGGGACCCGGAGGACCGGTACAAGACGTCGCTCCCGCGTACCGCATTCGCACGACGATGCCGGGGGCCGCGCCGCGCTACCACTCAGCCGTCATGGGCGTGCCCGCGCCGATCGACGCCGGCGGGCTGCCGGCGCCGGATCTGATCGTCGAGCTGGCCGGCGTCCCGCAGACGCCGGTTCCGGTCGGCTTGCCCGTGGTCGGACCGGTCACCGGCGCGCTGCGCCTGGTGGTTCGCAAGATCGTTCCCGGGCCGCTGCCGGTGGAAGTTGTCGCGCAAGTTGTCCTCAACCCCACCACGAACGAGCGGCTTGCCGTCGGCTACGACGGGCGGGGATCGGACGCTCCGACGCACTTTGTCGCCACGCTCGCCAGCCTTGGAGGCTCGAGCTTCAAGCTGACGACCGAAGCGCACGAGACCGCGGGATCCTTGCGGCTTGTCGGCGGATTCACCAAGCCGAATGTGTCGTCGGCGACGGCGTTCCTCACGATGACGCCGATGCCGATCGCGATGGATGTCGTGTTCGCGGCGCATCCAAACGGAACGCCGGCCGGCATCGTCGTGACGACCCCGCAATCGATTCGGCTCGACGCGTCCGTCGGCACCGTTTCGTTCGACACGGCGATTCCCGCCTGGGTTCATCGGCGCATCGACGCGACCGTTGACCGGATCGTCGCGCCGCAGAGCCGCATTGCGATCGCGCCGAACGGGAACCTGGAGTACTTCGCCAGCGGCACGGCCTCGACCGTAACCCTCAACATGCAGGAGTTCCGCAACGGGGCGCTGCATTCGCAGACGGCCGCGCAGCTCCGCGATGTGCCGTCGTATCTGGCCGTCGAGCGCGACACCCCGACGGCCGCGCGCATCCGGACGGCGGCGCCGATCGGAAGCGCGCTCCTCGGCGTGTCCGAGGGCGCGCTCGCCGAGTGCCGGACCGACCAGGGGCCCGACAACGCTACCGGGCTCGACTACCTTTACCGCAAGGAGCAGGCCGGCTGGTCTTCGACCGTCGTGCGCTTCGCCGGCGTCGCGTTCGCCGACGTCACCATGACGGCCGGTCGCTATCATGCGCAGCTTGTGCACCCCGCCAGACCGCTGCACGTGCTCGGCTACGACACGGCGCAGATGCTGGTGGATGCGACGATCACGAACCTGCCGTCCAGCATCGCGCTCGATTACTGGCCGGCGCAGGGTCGCGTCTCCTACACCGCGACGGGAGGCGAGCGGATCGCAACGATCGACGCGACCGTTTCGCGGCCGACGCCGATCTTCGACCGAGTCAAGTTCATCCGCATTTTCGGCCACGACTTTCCGCCGTCGCTTGACGTGACGGTCGCCAGCGACTCGACCGGAGCCGTGAGTCTTGACGCCGGTGGCGACGCCATTGGGTTCCTCCAGGTCGCGCTGACGTCCGGGCCTCAGAACCAGATTCCCGTGCCGCACGACGCGGTGCTCGTGCGGAATCTGGGTCCCGACTTCGTCGTCGAGTTGCGCGTCCACAACCTTCGCCGCTTCGCGATCGCGCGGCCGGTCACGTGCAGCGCGATGGTCCCCGACCGGTGGCTGTTCGCCCACTATCGCAACGAATGCACGTCCGCCATCCACGCCGAGCTTGACACGAAGCCCGACCCGGCGACCGGCGTCGGCCGGCCGTTCTCCGTGTTCTTCACGCAGAAAGACCTCGGCGGAGTCAAAGACGAGTACGTCAACGTCGATGTCGGCCCTCTGACGCCGAAGGTGACCTTCGACTTCTGGACCGTACGCACGCTCACATACAATCGCGACGCCGCCGGCGACCCACAGTTCGCCGGCATCCAGCCGGCCCTCACCCGCGCCGTCTACCGGGGAACCGACCAGGCCGGGAACGCGCTTGTCACCGGCGGGCTTCGCGTGACGACGAACATCGGCCAGCGCAGCCTGATGACGGCCGACATGTTCCCGCTTCCCGCCGTCGTGGACCTGTGCCTGGCCGTGCGCGCGCCGTACTCTCAGAACTACGACGGTAACGGCGTCCCCGATCCGGGCGGCAATGACTTCGCCGACGACGACTGCACCAGACGGGGCCGCGTCTCGAGCGACGGCTCGATGGCCTTCGGCGCGACCTCGTACACGACCATCAACCTGTTCGATTGCGCGACGCCTGCGGTCGGCTGCACGTACACCAACAAGCGCAACTATCTTCAGATCGAGAACCTGACCGTCAAGAACGTCGCGCTCCAGTTGCACAAGGAGGGGGCCAACCCGCACCACCTGTATCTCAACACGGGGGGAACGTCGCTGACGGGGATCGTCACGCTCGAAGACAAGGACGAGGACAAGGGGATCCAGGCGAACTTCACCAACGTGTGGGCCCAGGACCGGGTCGTTCAGTGGAACGGCTCCACGCCGCCGCTGTTCGGCGGGTCGGGGCGGATGCACTGCACGTCGAGCGACGCGCTGTGGGTCTGGGACCGACCGCTGCTGCCGGCGATCGACCTGCTCGACTGGACGGGGCTCTGCAACGCATGACGAAGCGGATCCACCGGCGCGCCCGGCGGCGATGCCGGGATCGGGAAAACCACGATCTGTCGAGAGGGCGTCCGGCGGGCCGCATCGCCGGTCAGACGATCGGACCTGCCTCGGCACCGCGCGCGGTGCCGAGGCACGGAATTCGTTGCTGTACGACAGATTTCACACCCACACACGGCTGGATGGCTGCCGATCCTTGAATGAACAACGAGCCGATGAGACGGATCGTGGACCTATCGGGAGTCCAGCCCTAGGGGAGGTACGGCCGGGGATTTCGGTGGCTGCCGTTGACGCGGATCTCGAAATGCACGTGGGATCCGGTGGAGTTTCCGGTCGAGCCACAGGCGCCGATCCGCTGGCCGCGCGCGACTTGCTGGCCGTCGGACACATACAGCCGTGAGTGATGCGCGTAGAGCGACGAAACGCCGTTCCCGTGGTCCACGATGACCATCTTGCCGTAGCCGCCGCCCCACTCGGCCGCGATCACTTTGCCGGCCTTGGCCGCGTAGGTTGGGTCACCGGTGTTGCAGTCGATGTCCATGCCGGTGTGCATGCCCCCCCAGCGACGTCCGTACGGGGAGGTGATGCGGCGTCCGCGAACCGGCCACTGGAATCCCCGAAGGCTGACGGCGCCGACGCTGACGGATCCCCGGGAGTTGATCAACTGCTCGATGCGATTCTGCTCCGCCTCTAGCTGGCGCACTTCGCGCAGGTATTCGCTGATTCGATCCGACAGCGCCCTCTCGGCGGCCTTGTGCGTGGAAAGCGCATCCCAGACCAGCGAGACCCGCTCGGACACCCGGCGGCGCCACACCTGCGCGCGCTCGGCTTCGGTCTTCAGAGCCAGCTTGGCCTTTCGCGTCCGGTCGGTGATCTTGGAAAGCTCTTCGATGCGCAGCTTGTCGGCTCGCAGGACAAAATCGAAGGCGCTGGAGCGATCGACGAAGCTGGTGAAGT
>JBKKBA010000282.1:0-4749 GCA_046714275.1 Actinomycetota bacterium | reverse complement strand
CGCGTTTCGGGCGACCCGCAGTAGGGGCACCGCGCGGCGATCTGCAGTAGCGGCGCGCGCTCTCCCGGCGGCGAGACGCCGTAATCGGCTAGTGCGGCGCGTGCCCGCTCGTTCATCCGATCGGTGGACCAGGCGATGTCGCGGCGGAAGGTCACGCGCACGCGGCGCCCATCGCTGAGATCCTGCATCGCGCGCTCCACGTCGTCGCGGATGATGTCCAGCGCGGGGCACGCCGAGAACGTCGGGACCAGATCGATCTCGATCGCGTCGTCGTCGATCCGTACGTCCTCGACGATCCCAAGGTCTACGATGCGAACCGAGGGAAGCTCGGGGTCGTAGATGGTCTCAAGGGCCGCGCGCACGCGTTGCCCGACGGTCTGCGTCGTGGTCACCACGTTGCTCCTGGGTGATCGCGATACAGCGCCGTCATCTCTTGCCACAGCGGAAGGAAGTCGGGGGAGTGGCGGCCCATCCGTCCGCCGGCGCCTTCGAAGTCCCCAACGTGTGCCCAGCGTCCGTCGCGCCGCTCTAGGCCGGGGACGCGCAACGTGTGCCCGTCGGCACTGGACGCGCCGGTGCCGTCCGAGGATTCGATCGCGCCCGATGACGTCGGAACCATCTCGCCGACCGGTTCCTCGGTTCCGGCTTCCATGACTCGTTCAAGACCCACCGATTCCAGTTCGGCGCCGGCTTGCTCAAGCCACGTCCCCAGCATCGCTTCGTTGGATCGCGGCATCGTTCCGTCGGCAAGCATCTGGTCCTCGCCGGGCATTGGCTCAAACAGCGACATGGCTTCGCCGATCGCGTCCTGAAGCGCGGCGGTCAGGCGTGAGCGCGCTTCCACCGGGCCGCCGGCGATGCGGGCGAACCAGGTTCGTGCGTGATCCAAGTGGTATCGCTCCTCGACCTGGATCACAGCCAAGGCTGCGGCCAGCTCTTTCCACGACGAGTCGCGCAGCGCGTCCAGCCGGACCGCGTCGGCGGTGTCGTAGAGCCAGTGGCGCGCCAACGTGTAGGCGTAGTCCCGGTTCGGCCGCTCGCACAGCACCGCGTGGCGGTACTCCGTCGGTTCGCGGCCAAGCGCCAACGCGTCCACGGTTTGTTCGGTCATCGCCGAGGCGATCTCGTAGAGCGTGCGGGCGTGCGCCATCTCGTCCTGCGCCAGCGACGACAGCGCCAGGTCCTCTTCGATGTAGGGAACCCAGCCGGTCCACTCGCTCATGCGGTGCCCCATGATCAGCTCGTCGTCGGCTAGAGCCAGCAGCAGTCCCAGTCGTGGCTCCATCAGTGTCCCTCCGCCGCCTTGGACGCCGAAGGTTTTGACCCAGGCTTTGACGTGGGCGGGCGCGGCGCGTCGATGCGCACTCCGGCCAGCCGCTCGGCGATCGTCTTGAGCTTCGCTCCCACGCCGGTATAGCCGTCGGGGCGGCGGTAGGACTTGTCGGTGACGCCGCCCAGGGTTTCGGGGTGGGCGACCCGGCGCAGGTCGGTGCGCCGCGCGATCCAGCAGTCCACGCCTTCACCGTGACGGAAGAACGCTTCGCGCGCCAGCATCATCGCCATCTCTTGGTCGGGAGCCTTCACGGCGCCGACGTGAACCAGCGCATCGTGGATGGTGCGGCGCGAGAACACTTCGTAGACGTCCAACGGATGCCTTTCCGCGGGCTAAGCCGCGACCGGTGGGATCCCCGAGAACACGTCGCGCAGCCATGCGTGGTTGTCCCACATCGCCTTGCGATAGCTCAAGCGCGTTTGCGTCATGGGGCCGTTCCCTCTGACGACTTGCCAGAACTCGTCCCATCCCGGGTCGCCCCACAACCATTCGTTCTTCGACTCGTCCCACCGCAGCTCCGCGTCGGGAACGGAGATCCCCAGATCCCAAAGCTTTGGGACGTAGGTGGTGAAGAACTCCTGGCGAAGGTCTTCGTTGGTGCGCGTCTTGATGCCCCAGTACAGCAGCACGTCCTTGTCGCCCTTCGACGGCGGGCCGAAGAAGTGCATGATCGGCGACCACCAACGGTTCACCGCGTCCTGGAACATTTCGCGCTGCGCCGGCGTGCCTCCGGCAAGCTCCAGCGACAGGTCTTCGCCGTGACGCAGATGCATCGATTCCTCGGCACAGATGCGACGCAAGGCACGGACGTAGGGCGCGTAGGACGAATCCAGCAGTGCCTTCTGGGTGACCAGCGCCGCACCGTCGATCAGCCAGCCGATGACGGCCACGTCGCCCCATGTCGTCGCCGGGTAGTGGAAAACGTTGTGGAACTTGGTGCGACCGTTCACCAGGTCGTCGAACATCTGCTCGCGGCTCTTTCCCAGGTCCTCGGCGATTCGGTAGAGGATCTGGCCGTGGCCGACCTCGTCCTGGACTTTCGCGGTCAGTGACAGCTTGCGGCGGAGCGTGGGGGCGCGGGGGATCCATTCGCGTTCGGGCAGGGCGCCCATGATCTCGGAGTTGGCGTGCATCTCGATGAACTTCAGGCAGGCTTCGCGATACTGGTCGGGCATCCAGTCGGTCGTCTCGACTTTGCCGCCGGCGTCGATCCGCGCCTTGAACTCGGCCGTTCGCTGCTCGTAGGTCATACCGGTCACCGTCCTCCTGGGAAGATGCCTCTATCGTAGCGTCACCGCAGGTAGACCAGCGGAAATGATACCTCGGGACTACTCGGCGGTAGTCACGATTCCCAAAGTTCCCAATTTATTGCCAAGGCTCATAAGTTTCGATTGTCGAGCAAGCATGTGTAGCCGTAGAATGGCGTTTCGGGTGAGCGCGCTCTTTCGCGCCCCAGGGGGATAAGGGGATCTTAATGCGACGTGGGATCATTAGTGTTCTTGTTGCTTTTCTTGTGCTGCTTCAGGCTTCGGCCGCGCTGGCCGAACCGTCGCTGGTCACCGACATGTGGGTTTACAACGACGGGGACACCGTCACCGTCAGCGGTGCTGGATTCGCTCCCAGTGAAGTTGTCGACCTGGTGACTACCGACCCCGACGGGGTTCAGGTGGACAGCGGAGAGGCCGGCGCGGACGCCGACGGGTCGTTCACCTACCAGTTCGTGTTGCACGCCACCCAGTCCGGCATCTACAACATCGTCGGCACCGGCCGCACCTCCGGCTTGAGCGCGACTGCCCAGTTCGACCCGCCGCCGCCTTGGACTCCCGAGCTTCGCTTTACGGATCGGCGGTTCACGGCGAGTGCCGACGTCCTGCTGACCTGGAACCTAGCCGGCTCGTCTTCCGACTGCTACTACCTGTACCGCTCTACATCGGCGATGTCCGCAATCGCAGCGGCCGCCGGCCCGGTGAACTGCTCGACGACCGTCCCAAGCGGCAACCTGATTGCCGTGATCTCCAACATCGCCACCGTCTCCTACGCTGATACCACCGCGCTGACCACGAGCGACTACTACTACTTCGCTAGAGCGGTGAAGAACGGCAACGGGGGCGGCATTACCGTTTCGAGCAATCAGGTGACGACGAAGAGTCTCCTGCCTCTGCCCACCAGCCACAGCTTCCCCGCGGCCGGCGCACAGACCTTTACGATCACCAACACCGGCCTGGGCGCGATGACCTTCCGCTCGGTGACCGTTACCGGAGCCAACGCTTCGGACTTCGTTGTCTCCGCCGCGCCCGCGGCGGCCACATCGATCCCAAACACTGCCGGCACGAACTTCTTCACGTTCGTGGTGACCTATTCGCCGAGTGGAGCCGGAACTCGCACTGCCACGTTGAGCGTCAACGCCTCCGAGCCTGCTCATGTGCTTTCGACGACGTTTGATACGCGCCTGATCAACCTGACGGGTGTCGGCACATAGCTGTCGCAGGCGATCACCTTCGGTGGGATCGCCAATAGGATCTATGGGGACGCGTCCTTCGGGATTAGCCCGTCCGCCAGCAGCGGCCTGACGGTGTCCCTGGCCGTGCTGGCCGCGTCGGGCCCCTGCACCCTGTCGTCGGTGATCTCACCGGCGACCGTCACGATTACCGGTGTCGGGTCGTGCAGCATCACCGCATCGCAAGCCGGCGACGGAACCTACCACCCGGCCCCCGACGTCGTGCAGAGCTTCGACATTGGCCAGGCCACGCTTACGGTCACGGCCGGCAACACGAACCGAGCATACGGAGCGGACAACCCGACCGTTCTTCCGGGCTACTCGGGCTTCGTCAACGGCCAGAATCTGACGACATCGGGCGTCACCGGCGACCCGGCCTGCTTGAGCGCTGCCACGACGACGAGCGCCCCCGGCTCGTATGCAAACACCTGCTCGATCGGAACGCTCACCGCCTCTAACTACACCTTTGTCTTTGCGCCCGGCACCTTGACCATTGGCAAGGCCGTGCTCACGGTCACGGCATCCAACACCGCTCGTGGCTACGGCGTCGCGAACCCGGCGGTCACGGGCCTGATCACCGGGTTCACCAACGACGAGAACCTGGCGAGCAGCGATGTGACCGGCAACCCGGCCTGCTCCAGCGCGGCCTCTTTGAGCAGTGCTCCGGCCACCTACACCAACTCCTGCCTCGTCGGGGATCTGACATCGACGAACTACTCGTTCTCCTTCGCACCCGGGACGCTCACGATCAGCAAGGCCGTGCTCACGGTCACGGCATCCAACACCGCTCGTGGCTACGGCGTCGCGAACCCGGCGGTCACGGGCCTGATCACCGGGTTCACCAACAGCGAGACCCTGGCCACATCGGACGTGACCGGCAACCCGGCCTGCTCCAGCGCAGCATCCTTGAGCAGTCCTC
>JBKKBA010000281.1:0-7178 GCA_046714275.1 Actinomycetota bacterium | reverse complement strand
GGCCGTGGACTTGATGAAGTCCGAAACGCGAAGGGGCGACGCGAAGCGGGCGTTGCCGGCCGTCGGCAGCACGTGGTTGGTCCCGGCCACGTAATCGCCCAGGGACACCGGCGACCACACGCCGGTGAAGATCGCGCCCGCCGATCCTGCCTTTGGGAGCCAGTCGGCGGCATCGGCCAGCGCCAGCTCCAGGTGCTCCGGCGCGAAGGCGTCGGCGATCGCGATCGCCTGGGCAATGTCGTCCACCAGCACGGCTCGGCCGTACGATCGGAGCGCGGACTCGATATCGGCGCTTCGCGACGCGGCCGCGACCTCCTTAGGAAGCAGCTCGTTCACGGCGTCGATCAGCTCTTGCGACGGCGTGATCAGCAGGCACGTCGCGCGCGGGTCATGTTCGGCTTGCGCGACCAGGTCGGCCGCCAGGAACTCCGGCGGCGCGCTTGCGTCGGCGACAATCGCAATCTCCGTCGGTCCGGCAAACGAGTCGATGCCGACGTCCAGCGCGACCTCGTGCTTGGCCAGCATCACCCAGATCGATCCCGGACCGACGATCTTGTCCACGCGCGGGATCGTCTCGGTGCCGTACGCCATCGCGGCCACAGCTTGTGCGCCACCGCACGCATAGACCTCCATCACGCCGGCGACACCGCACGCCACCAGCGTCGCGGGATGCACGTGCCCGTCCGCTGCCGGCGGCACGCACACCGCAACCTCATGCACTCCGGCCGCGTGCGCGGGCAGAGACGTCATCAGAACGGTGCTGGGGTACGCGGCTCGTCCTCCCGGAACGTAGCAGCCGACCCGGTGCAACGGCCGGGTCTCTTCGCCGATCAGCGCGTGCGGCGGCCCGATCCGCCAGAAAGGCGCGCGCTCCTCGCTGGCCTGATGCTCGTGGTAGTCGCGAATCCGGGTCGCCGCCGAAGTGATCGCATCCAGCAGGCCGGGCTCACATTCCTCAAGCGCCTGCTCGATGCGCCACTCCGGCACGCGGATGTAGTCCACGACAGGGCGTCCAAACCGCATCTCGGCATCCACCAGGCCGGCGTCGCCGCGTTCCCGAACCGCCTTGATCACGTCCCGAACCGAGGCGCGCTCGGCAGTCAGGTCGGCCGTCGCGCGCGGAAAACGCGCCATCGGATCACCCGTGAACCCGCGAAGATCAACGATCGTCAGCATCGCCGGGCGATTGTAGCCGAGCGGGAGCGAGCATCCTTTGACGTTTCAGGCGACCTCCTGCGGGGGATCTGCGCAGGCGTCTGCCAGACGAGCCACCAAAAGGGCAGTCCCATCCCGGGTTGCATCACCCGCATCGGGAAGGATTCCAGACAACAAACCGATGGTGTTGGGATTTCCTCAGGGCGATACCGGTCGCAAGGTCAGACGCGGGCCACTCCGTTCGTACCGCTCCGCTCGAGATCGGTCATTTTAAGGGCTCCTGGCAATCCGGTGGGCCTGGAATCGCCGGCCGTCCGGGCGAAACGGTCACCGTGACCGTGGCCGTATCTGTGGCACCTTGGCCATCGGTAATGGTGTATGTGAAGGAGTCAACGCCAGAAAAGCCGCAGCGCGGCGCGTAAGTCACCGTCCCGTTTGGATTGACAGCTACTGAACCTCCACCTTGAGTGACCGAGACGACGCTTAATGCGTCACCGTCCGGGTCGCTATCGTTTGCCAGGACGTTGATCGTCACAGCACGGTTCACACTGGTGCTGTCAGCGTCATCCACGGCCACTGGCGGCAGGTTGGGAAACTCGGAGGTATTCCCGCTTACATCGGTCGCCGTGGCCGTGATATTCGGCCCCGTGAAGACTCCGTTAGCGGTCCAGTTGCCGGCTGCGTCTGCGACCGTGGTTGCCTGAGGCTTTTCGCCCTCACCGTCTTGATCGGAGAAAACGTCAATCTCGCAGCTCGCGCATGCCGTTCCCAAGACGGTTGTCGCGCTGGTGCTCGTGATTACCGGCGGCGCTAGCTCCGTGTTACCGCCGTTTATGCTTTCTATGCCCCGAAATCCGTTGGTATGAATCGAGTTGAAGCGAATGCGATTGCCCGTCGCGGCAGCGCCGCTAACGCGTATACCATTATTGAAGTTGAAAGCGATTACATTTGCGGCGCCGGGCGCGACCCCGCCGATCGTGTGGTTCTTTGAATCACCGCCGATTAGGATCCCTGTTGCGTTCGGAAGGGGGCTGATTCCGTCTGCCTTCGTGCCAATGCGGTTGTTTAGAACGGAATTGCCGGATAGGGCGCCGGCAGAGGAGAACGGCTGAAGCGTAATGCCGGGCCCATCATTGCCGGAAATCAGATTGCCTTCCCCTGCGCCTGCGCCTCCAATCGGAGTGTTAGAAGCAGAAGAGAACCAGATGCCCTGGCCCCCGTTCCCACGGTCGAGCATGCCGCTGGCGTCAGTACCGATGAAGTTGCCGCGGATCGTCATGCCGGACGTGTTGCCCTGGGCGAAAATGCCCGCTACGCCGTTCGCGGAGATCACGTTACAGGCGCCCGTACATGGCCCGCCCGGCGTCACTCCCGCGCTGCCGCCGATCGTGTGAGTGCCGCTGCTCATGAATATGCCCGAGAGGCCGCCCATAGGCTGCGAGCCATCCCGCCCTACGCCGAGGTAGTTCCCCTGGATGGTGATGAAGTTGCTGGTCGAGAAGTTGATCTGGTTGATGTCGTTACCGGCGATGACATTGCGTGCCTGGGCGATAGTGCCGCCTATCACATTGTTATTGGAGCCGCCGAAGATCTGGATACCGCGGTGGTTGCCCCGGTCCAGCAAACCCGTGGCGTCGGTGCCTATGAAGTTTCCCTGGACGAGGTTTCCCGTCGAGCCGAATGCGAATCCGATACCGGCGCGCCCGTTATTAGCCGAAATCACGTTTCGGTGCGCGGGCAATGTGCCGCCGATCAAGTTTCCTGAAGAACCCGTGAAGAGTATCCCGTGGCCGCTGGTTACCGCGAAGCCGCTGTTTCCACGGTTAACCGAGCCGCTTACGTCCAGCCCGATATAATTGCCTTGAATCGTCGAATTGCCGCCGGCGCCATCGACTCCAATACCGTTACCACTAAAACTGCCGCTGCCACTAAAACGGCCGATGACCAGCCCTTTGATCGTCGAGTTCGCCTGTACGGTCAAGCCGTTGGCCGGACCAGCGGATATACCGTCCAAGACGATACTCAGTGCCGCGTTGCTAGCCTGGTCGATGAGATTGGTGTTTTCGCTTGCGCCTGGCTGGCTATAGCCGTCGATAAGAACCGGATCGGTTATCGCGGGAAGCGGCGAGGCAGGGAAAATCTCGCAGATTCCGCCGGGGCATCCCGGAATGTTGAAGTTGATTGTGTCAAGCCCTGCCGTAGCATTCGCCTGCTGGATGGCAGCCCGGAGCGTGCACTCACCTGCGGTTGCGGTCTCACAGACGCCGTCGGCTGTATTAGCGTCTCCGCCATCGCCGCTCGAGTTCACTACAAAAAGAGATGCGGCATGTGCCGGTCCCATCAATGCCAAACCGACTGCAAGAGCGCTCATTGCTGTCAATTTCTTAATCATTATTGGCTCCCCCCAAGATTGGCTCCCCCCCCCAAGATCTGTGGGCTAACTTCGACGGCCTCAGGCCGATCTCCTCCCCCTGGTGAGAAGCTTGAAGAGCACGGGGCTCCTCCGGTAGGTCCTGGCTGTTCTCGCAGTTCAGGAGGCCGAAGGGGTTCTCGTGCTCGTCGCCAGTCTGGTACGAAAGACGCTCGCGCTCAAGCCCCCAAGGTGGCCCGCGTCGCCGGCCTGAAACAGCCGATTCGCCCCTTCGGGGTTGACGTCAGGGGAGGCGGCCCCACACCGCGACCGTCATCGGCTGAACGATCGCGAAAGTCGGATCGTCCAGGGCCGAGAGGTGTGCCGAGAACTCCTCTTCGGTCACCACACCTGCGGCAAGCAGCGGGGCCCGGAGCCGCTCGTACGTCATCTGCGCCAGCCTCGCCGTAGGGCTCCCTCCGCGAACGACACGTGTCGTGGCCCCGTGGCCCGTATCGGTGAGTCCGAGCTCATCGACGAGGATGGGAAGGAATCTTCCGAAGAACGGGTCCATGATGCCCGCCGACGCGACGAACTCCCATGCTCGGTCGCTCACAGCGTTGGATCCGGACGTTGCAGGATGACGCGGATCTGCAGCACGCGACGCCCTCAGGTCCGCCTCCTCTGCAAGGAGCCACCCGCCGGGGCGAAGAGCGCGCGTCAGTTTCCGCAGCGTCACCTCTGGTCGAGACAGGTGCATCAGCAGCATCCGACAATGAACGAGATCGTAGGCTCCATCCTCCAGCGGATCCGAGGTCACGTCGTGCCGACGGACCTCGACAGTCGGCCGCACGTCACCGAGGAACCGGAGATCGATGTCGGTTGCGACCACGTGTCCCGTCGGGCCGACGCGCTCGGCCAGCCAGCGAGCGATGGAGCCCGCACCTGCTCCGACCTCCAGGCACCGCCACCCCCCGCTCACGCCCAGCGCGGCGAGTCGGAGAGTCGTATCCCCGTCAAGCATCTGCCCTAAGAGGTGCAAACGTTCGAGCTCATCGGAAGTCTCCGATCCGGCGGCGAAATAGGGCTCGGCCGCGGATGTCTGCCGTTTCGTTGGGGTGGTCATCTCGGGATCCTCCTCGGTCGCGCTCTACGTGCAAACAGCCTGCGGCACGCGGCTCGAAAGAACGTCACCCGGAGGGGTGAATCTCTTGGCGAGAGGCGGTTGAGAGACCGCGACGGGCGGCTTCGCCTGCGAGCTCCGCTCTGGTCGACACGCCGAGCTTGCCGAAGACGTGGGTCAGATGGGTCTTGATGGTGTTCCTGGTGACGAACAGACGCGCAGCGATGTCGGAGTTCCGAAGCCCGGTCGCTACCAAGCGGATGACGTCGAGCTCCGTCGGGGTGAGGCTTGCCCAACCGGCGGACGGCCTGCGGCGCTCGCCTCGCCCGCGCACCGCGTACGCCACGGCTTCCTCCCAGGAGAGGGCCGTGCCCTCGGCCCAGGCCAGAGCGAAGGGTTCCTCGCCCAGACCCGCGCGAGCTGCCTCGACCGCCGACTCGAAGTCGGGCTGGTCCACGGCGAACCGCACACACCCCACCTCGTCCCGGATGCGTACAGCCGCGCCGAACAGGCGAGCGGCCTCGCGGAAGCTCTCCTGCTCCGTCGCCAGTGCAGCGAGCGCCTCGAGGCACTCGGCGACGCCCGGTCGATCCCCGATCCCTGCAACGATCCCTAACGCCTCGTGCGCGAGCGTCTCCGCGCGTTCAGATTCACCCTCCAGGCGCGCCAGCAACGCGAGCCCCAGGATCGCTCGTGCTAGGGGCCAGGGAAGCTCGAAGGAGTGCCCCATGGAGACCGCATCCTCGAGGTGGCGCCGGGCGGTCGCGTGGTCGTCGATCCGGATCGCGGCCAAACCCCTCCAGGCGCGCACGAGGACCGATAGCCACTTGCGCCCCTGCACTTCGAGGCCAGAGAGTGCCTCCTCGAGAACCGGGATCGCTTCCGCGGGGCTTCCGCGCGCATACTCGAGCAACCCGCTTCCCGTGAGGGACCCCACGCCGCCGAACAAGCTCCCGGCAGCGCCCGCGGTCGCAAGAGCTTCGTCGATCGCATCCCGCGCTGCTGCGTACTCCCCGCGATACGTCCGAACCCATCCGATCAGGAACAGGTCCGTGGAAGTGAAGACTGCATCGCGGAGACGCCGTGCGACAGCGAGAGACTCCTCGAGTGCGTCGATGGCCTCCCCGTCGCGCCCCTCGAGCCAGCGGTTGAAACCCAGCACGCAGAGGCAGTGCGCGATCATGAAGTCATCCCCGGCGTTCCTAGCGACCGCGACCGCCTCTTCGACATGGACGCGTCCCCGCGGCGCGTCGGCCGTCGTCATCTCTACGATCCCGAGGCCCACGAGGGCGCGCCCGAGGTAGCTGCTCTCCCCAACGTCGCGCGCGATCTCGATCGACTCCGTGAGGTAAGGTCGCGCCGCGTCGGGGTTGACCCATGCCTCGGACAGCCCGACCATGGCAAGCGCCCGACTCAGGTTGCGTCGATCGTTGATATCGCGGGCGAGCGTGATGGCCTCGAGGCCCATCGCGTGTCCCGCCTGGAACACGCCGGCGTAGATGGCGACGGTCGCGCCCACAACGAGCGACGAGAGCCTCACGGCCGGATCGATCGCGGAGGCGGTCAGCGCTCTCTCGATCCGCTCGAGTACCTCGGTCCATTGCGCTTTGAGCCAGAGCTTCCAGCCCGCTCCCAGGATCGCGAGCGCGGCCTCTCCACGGTCGTTCGTCACGTCCCAGTCGATCGCGGCGCGGATGTTGTCGAGGTCGGGCTCGAGCCGCTCGAGGCCGGCCATGAGACCAGGGCCGTCGAGATCGGGCTCGGCGCGTACTACCAGCGCGCGATAGAACGCCAGGTGTCGCTCGCGCGCGTCGAGCAGCTCCCCCGCGTCGGCCAGCTTCTGGTGCGCGTAGTACCGGATCGTCTCGAGCAGCCGGTAGCGGGTCTCAGCCGCGGACTCCTCGGCTTGCACCAGCGAGCGGTCCACGAGCCCCGCGAGGAGGTCGAGCACCGCGTGTCGATCGATATCACCGCCGGAGCAGACTTCCTCGGCGGCTTCGAGTGAGAAGCTCCCGGCGAACACATACAGGCGCGCGAGAACGAGGCGCTCTGGCTCGCTCAGGAGGGCGTAGCTCCAGTCGATGGAGGCCTCCAGCGTGCGCTGGCGGGGAAGCCCCGTCCGTGCGCCGCCCGTCAGCAGATGGAATCGGTCCGCCAGCGCTTCGGCGATCTGCGCGGGCGAGAGCACGCGAGCGCGCGCAGCCGCGAGCTCGATGGCGAGCGGGATACCGTCGAGACGCCGGCAGATCCGAACAACCGCATCGGCGTTCTCGGGTGTCAATCGGAAGTTCGGACGCGCTCTCGCGGCTCGATCCGCGAACAGCCGGATCGCGTCGAAGGAGGCGACGCTCTCAAGATCATCCGCCGAGGGCACCGGCAGCGACGGGATGCGGAACGAAACCTCGCCTTCGACGCCGAGCGGCTCCCTGCTGGTCGCGAGGAACGCCACGCCGGGGCAGAGGCGAAGCACGCTCGCAGCAAGCTCAGCGCACGCTCCGATGAGGTGCTCACAGTTGTCGAGGATGATCAGGACACGACGGTCACCCAGGC
>JBKKBA010000280.1:0-2585 GCA_046714275.1 Actinomycetota bacterium | reverse complement strand
ACGTAGTTCCAAACCAGCTGAAGGGCGGACCGATCGTGACCATCGGCGTACTCCCGGGCACCGAAGAGATGGTCCGCGAACTGTGGGATCGGCAGCAGATAAGCGACGTGATGCTCCGCTTCGGACGCGGCCTGGACCTGCACGACTGGAATTTGTACGCGTCGACGCTGACCGATCCGTTCGACGTGGACTTCTTCGACCTGACCGGTCAGGCGCCGGCGACAACCACCCCGGAGATCTGGGCGCGCTTCGCCAGCGCCTGCCTGGAGCGGCTGCTGGTGATGCACCAATACTCGAACTTCCACATCAACCTGCACGGTGACGAAGCTGACGGCATCTTCTACCACGTGTCGCGGCACCGGTTCCCCAACCGGCACGGCGACGACCACTACACCCAGTACGGGTGGTACGAGAACTCCTTCCGGCGGACCTCCGACGGATGGCAGATCAGCAAGCTGAAGCACTGCTTCCAATGGTGCGACGGCAACCCGACTCTCATCGACCTGACCGACCCGGATTGGCAGGCGGCCGCTGCGGCGGTCTTCGGCAGGGACTGAGTGAGTGCCGCACCGGCGACGAAAGAGGACAACGACATGACCCCCCTACGGGCCCTCGAGCACCACACTGCTCAGCTCAACGGGATCAAGCAGCACTATGTGAAGGCCGGCACCGGCCCGGCCGTGCTGCTGCTCCACGGCTGGCCGCAGACCTGGTATGAGTGGCGGCACGTGATTGAGCTCCTGGCCGACGATTTCACCGTTGTCGCGCCCGACCTTCGCGGCTTCGGCTACACGTCTAAGCCGGCGACGGGCTACGACGCTGCCACGGTCGCTGCCGATCTGGCTGCGCTCTGTGAGCACCTCGGTCTCAAGGACATGACCGTAGTCGGGCACGACTGGGGAGCGGTATTCGGATACGTGTATGCAGCGACTGCACCCGACCGCGTGTCGGCCTTGGGAATTGTGGAGATGGCGCTGCCCGGCGTCGGCGTCATGGAACCGGCAATGTCGCCAGCGCCGCGGGGAAACTTCCTATGGCACATGGGTTTCCAGTCCGTGCCGGACCTGCCCGAAATGCTGATCCAGGGCAAGGAGCGGCCCTACCTCCAGTGGTTCTTCGAGCATTTCGCCTATGACCCCTCGGCGATTGGCCCGGCCGATCTGGACGAGTACGTCGCGGCAATCACGCAGGTGGGCGCCTTGCGTGCCGGGCTCGCCGTCTACCAGGAGTTCTTCGTATCCGCGGAGCAGGTCGGCGCGCACGCGAAGACGCCGCTGACGATCCCGGTACGCGCCTTCGGCGGCGAGGCATGTCTCGGAGAGCTGACCTTGACGTCGGCGCAGGCGGTGGCGCCCAAGGCGGAAGGTGGCGTCATCGACCGGTGCGGCCACTGGGCCGCCGAGGAGCGTCCTGACTTCGTCGCCAAGATGGTCCGCGAGCTGGCCATGGCGGGTGGATGAAATGACGCGGATAGGCATCATCGTCGGTAGCACCCGGCCCGGCCGGAAGAGCCTGGACGTCGCCCAATGGGTTTACGACGTCGCGTCGCTGCGCGACGACGCGGAGTTCGAGATCGTAGACCTCATTGAATTCCACCTGCCGCATCTTAACGAGCCGGTGCCGCCGATGTTCGGCCAGTACTCGCACGAGCACACGATGACGTGGGCCGGCAAGATCGCGTCGTTCGACGGCTACGTCATCGTGACGCCGGAGTACAACCACTCGACGTCCGGCGTGCTCAAGAACGCCATCGACTACCTGTACGCGGAATGGAACAACAAGGCCGTCGGCTTCGTCAGTTACGGGGGTGCCGGTGGTGTGCGGGCCGTTGAGCATCTTCGCTTGATTGCCGCCGAGCTTCAGATGGCGGACGTGCGCGCACAGGTCGCGTTGTCGCTCTTCACCGAGTTCGAAGGGATGCGAACCTTCACGCGCGGTGAGCACCTGATCGCACCGCTCCAGGCCATGTTGGACCAAGTGGTGGTGTGGAGCGGCGCTCTGGCACCTTTGCGCGCTGAGCAGCTCACTGCTGGGAGGTGACCGGTTGTACGCGGTGGCGGAGACCCCTTACGGCTTCAAGATCACGATCGCCGATCGGGTGACGGTTGAAGAGGCATCAGCCGTTCTCGAGAAAGCACGCGTTGTCCTGCAGACCTGCCCCAAGCCATTCGGAGTGCTAGTCGACATCCGCAACTTGCGGCCTCTCAGCAAGGACGTCCAAGCACTTGTCGACGAGACGCAACGGCTCCATCGCGAGGCCGGACTCCGGCGTTCGGTCGTGGTCCTGGCGTCCGCGGTCATGACTCTGCAGTTCACCGAGATGGCGAAGAGCAGCGGCGTGAAGGCGCACGAGCGGTACATCGATGCGTCCGACGAATCCGACTGGGAGCGAGTAGCCCTCGCCTGGATCGTCGACGGCGCCGAGCCGGCCGCCCCCTAGGCCGAGCGGCTACGCCCGGCGCCGCATCTCAGCGACCCGATTCGCAGTCCATTCGGCCTACTTGGCGCTGTACGAGTGGGCACCCACACCAGCGAGTTGGCCGCCTTTGACAATCAGGTACTCGTCACGAATCGGACGGCCGTCG
>JBKKBA010000279.1:0-2952 GCA_046714275.1 Actinomycetota bacterium | reverse complement strand
CCGTGGCGTCAGCGATCCCGCCGTGGTGTCGGGGGGCATTGCGGAGGCGCTCATCTGTACCGCTGCCGGGCTCATGGTCGCGATCCCCGCGCTCATGGCCCATCGCTACCTGCGCGGGCGTATCGATGGCCTGGTCATCGCCATGGAGCAAGAGGCCTTCCGGCTCGTCGAGGTGATCCACGGCGAGCGTGATGACGAAGCGCTATCCGCAGTGCGTGTCGCGCGATGAACCTGCGCCCGCGGCGTCGCGACGATGTCGAGATCAACCTGATCTCGCTCATCGACATCTTGCTGTTCCTGGTGATCTTCTTCATGGTCTCGACGACCTTCGTGGAGAAATCGGAGATCGCATTGACGCTCCCCGAGGCGACCACCGATGCCCCGCCCGCCGCGGAAAATCAGATCGAAGTGACCATCGCGTCGCACGGCGGCTATTACGTCAACGGCAACGCGCTCGCCGACATCGGCCTCGCGAGCGTGGAACGAGCTATGGCTGAGGCCGCCAAGCCCTTGCGGGACCCCGTCGTCATCATCAACGCCGATGCCAAGGCAACGCACCAATCGGTGGTCACCGCCCTGGACGCCGCGCGACGCCTGGGGCTCCTGCGCGTGACGTTCGCGACGGAGGCGTCGAGGCAGCCGCAGCCTTAGCCGCTCACCGCCAGGCGCTGCTCGATGGCGGCGTAGAGGTCCAGGAGATGACGGGTGTTGGCGGCGAGATCGCCGCGTCCGATCCGGGAGCTGGCGCGCAGCCGTAACGTACTGCCGCCTTCCGTAGGCTCGACGCAGACCACGACGTCGTCCTTGAAACGCCACAAGGCGCTCTCGACCACGGCCGTGAGGGCTAGGCTCGCTGGGTCTTCGGAGGCGATCCCCCATCCCAGGCCCCCGATGGCCTCGCGTGCCACCGCGTACAGCTGATCGGGAGGCATCGCGTAGAAGCGCGGCCGCAGCTCCGGAAACGGGTGATCGGGTCGGGTCTCCGCCACGTGGGTGCCGAGGTAGGTGACGAGACGGGCCCATAATCCCGGGGGGTCCATCATCGGCGGGCGGTTCGCGATCAACCCCCCGGCGATCAGCCCCAGGACGAGGATGGATATAATCGAGAGCGAAACGGTCAACATAGCGAGCCTGCGTGACACAGCGGATTGTCCTTGTTCAGTATCTCGGGCCGTGTCACGGTCCCAGTATACGCCGCCGATGGGCCGTGCCCCTCGATCCGGGCCAGGCCCGATGGATCGGCGTCATGGCACGGCGGACAATGCCACGACTTAGCCGGGCATTGCCGTCGAACACGAATGGTTACCAGTGAACCGCCGGGTACGTGATGAAACTTTTGATATTGTATGTCAGTTTGATTTCCGGAGGTATCGCGATGGCGTGGGATGGCACGGGTTACAAACAACCGTCACCGGACGAGATCCGGGCGCGGCTCACCGAGGAGCAGTTCCGGGTCACGCAGGAGGAGGGGACCGAGCCGGCGTTCCAGAACCCCTATTGGGACGACAAGAGGCCGGGGATCTACGTCGATGTCGTTTCCGGCGAGCCCCTGTTCAGCTCGCTGGATAAATACGATTCGGGAACCGGCTGGCCGAGCTTCTCCCGTCCGCTGGTGTCCGGCAACGTGGCCGAGCATCAGGATCGATCCTGGTTCATGGCGCGCACCGAGGTCCGCAGCAAGCACGCCGATTCCCATCTCGGTCATGTCTTCGACGATGGGCCGGCCCCGACCGGCAAACGTTATTGCATGAACTCGGCCGCGCTGCGCTTCATTCCTAAGGAAGCGCTGGAAAAGGAGGGCTATGGCGAATACGCGGCTCTGTTCGATGCCGGCGACGATCGACAGGGCCCCTGATCCATCACTCTCCTTGCCGTAACGCTGCTATCGGCGCGTGGCTTCTCCGAGGGCCTCCCGCAACGGTGCGAGCCGTTGCCGCCCGACCGGGATCTCCTCGGCCGTGCCGGTGAGGGCGACCTTGTAGGCCTAGTCGCCCGGTCGGGGCTTCAGGGCGCGCACTCGCGCCAGGTTGACCAGAAAGCTCTTGTGCACGCGAAAGAAGCCGTTCGCCATCAGCACGGCCTCCAGCTCGCCCAGCGTCTGGCGTACCCCATCCAGGACCTCGTTCCCGACGAGGTGAACAGAGACGGTACCGCTGGGGTTGGCCTGGATGAAGATGACCTCATGGTGGAACACGAAAGCCGTGACCCGCTCGGTTTCCCCGAACCTGTTTCTTGCGGAATAGGGTAGGGCAAGGCGTGGGGCGGGCTGAGACGCGCCGGCGAGGGTCTTGCGCACACGTTGCAGTGCTTCGGACAATCGGGTGTCGTTTATCGGTTTGACCAGGAAATGATCGGGTTCGCAGTCGTAGGCGGCGAGCGCGTGCTCGGCGTGGGCGGTGACGAAGACGACGCGCGGTGGCCGTGGTAGGCGTTTGAGCCTGCGGCCGAGGTCCAAACCGGAACTGTCCCCCGCCATCTGTATATCCAGGAAAACCAGGTTCGGCCTCGTGTCCTCGATGAGCTTCCAGGCCGCGCTCGCCTCGCCGGCCGCGCCGATCACCTCCACCTCGGGGTGCAGGGACAGGAGAAAGATCAACTCCTCGCAATTCAGCCGTTCATCGTCGATTACCGCGACGCGCAGTTTCTCTACCATGGTTCGATGCGTTTCGGTACGGTCAGCATGACATCGGTCCCCGCGCCCGGACGGTTACTAATCGCCAGTCCGGCGTGGCTACCGAAGACGAGCGCCAGGACCTGCGCGAGTTGAAACAGCGCGGTGCCGGAACCGCGCTCGGATCTAACCGGCCGTCGGCCGAGATCTGCCAGGCGTTCCGGGGGATGCCGCGGCCGTTGTCGCTAACCCTCAAGATCAACGCATCGCCCTTTTCCTCGGCGCTGACCGTGAGCTCGAACGGTTTCGCAGGTCCGGGAAAACCATGAGTGAGGGCATTT
>JBKKBA010000278.1:0-2613 GCA_046714275.1 Actinomycetota bacterium | reverse complement strand
GGTAGGGGGTGTACGACGTGAGGAACTCGCCGCGCATGAGGATCGGCCACACCATCGACGGGATGTGATGGTCGTAGGCGCCGGCGCCCATGAAGCACACCAGATCGTCGGCGCTGCGGTTCCTTGCCGCCAGCGCGGCCATTTCGCGAAGCACGGTCGCCTCGGCCTTGCCTTCCGGCAGGTTCAGCGGTCCGGGAAAGCGCACGGGTTCGGGGATGTGCGCGAAAAGGTCGTCGACCGACGACAAACCCAGCGCGTCAAGCATCCGTCCGACGTCGGCGTCGGTATGCGGGCTGAAATCCAACGAACATCCTCCGCGAAAAAGTGGCCGAGCGGGCACGGCCGGTCGCCTTGGGAAGGCAGTGTCATTCTAGCCGCTCAGCGCCGCAGCCTCCCGGTCCGGCCGCTCCGCACGATCGATCAGACCTCGTCCTCGCGATCCAGCCCGTACTTGGCCAGAAGCTTCAGATAGTCGCGCTGGTAGAAGATCTTGACTTTCACGTCCGGGTACAGCTCCCGAAGCTGGCGCACTTTCCGATTCTTCTTCGTGACCAGCTTCTGATTGAGGATCGTGACCTCGATATAGGTGTCGAACTCGGGAAGGTAGAAATCGGGAGTGAACTGCTTGATCACCTTCCCGTCGGCATCCCACTCAACGTCGAAGGACCGGGGCTCGTAGTCCCAGCGGATTTGGTAGAAGTCCAGCAGCCGCGCGTACTGGCGCTCCGATTCGTGCGCGAAGTCGACACGGTCCGACTGCAGACCCGAGCCGCGTCGTCGCGGCGCCACCGACTTCCGCTCAGCCGGAACCGGCGCCGGCGCCGTGATCGGGGCCTTCCGCCGTTTCCTGCTGCTCTCCGCTTTCGCGTCTGAGCTGGGCAACGCTCCCCTGCACTTCCTCGTAGATGCGGCCAACCGCGATGCCGAAGACACCCTGCCCGCGGCTGAGCAAGTCGATCACTTCGTCTTGGGACTTACAAAGGTAGATCGACGTGCCGTCGGAAATCAGCGTGGCTTCGTGCAGCGGTTGCTGTTCGACTTCGCCAAGGTAGTCGATGGCCTTGCGCGTTTGCTGAAGGCTGACGCCCGCGTCAAGCAGCCGCTTGATGATCTTGAGATGCACGACGTCGGTGAACGAGTACAGGCGCTGGCTTCCGGAGCCGGATGCGTCCTTCACGCTGGGGGTAACCAGGCCGGTGCGCGCCCAGTAGTCGAGCTGCCGGTAGGTGATCCCCACCTGCTTGCAGACGATCGGACCCCGGAACCCTTGCTCGACCGTTCCTTTCGTCATTGCAACTCCCCACCGAGGCCCCACCGAGGCTACGTCCGGCCGCACCTCGAGCGCGCGGCCGGCATTTTCTGTGCGCCCGGTGTCGGGCCGACATCCGAGTAATTACGCGGATGTCACGCTACGTCTGGGAACGGGAAAGTGTCAATGGTTCATTTACGGATTTCCCGGTCTCAACTGGTGGTTGAGAGTATGAAACCGCAGGTCAGGGGCTTTCAGCCGAAGTCTTCGGGGTTGACCTGGTCCAGGAATTCGCGGAACTTCTCGACTTCTTGCTCCTCGTCGTCGCGGATCACGATCGAGGCTTCGGTCAGAACCTCTTCGGCGGCGAAGATCGGGACACTGGCCCGAACGGCCAGCGCGATCGCGTCCGACGGCCGGGAGGACACCTCGTACTTCGTTCCGTTCTGCGAAAGCTCGATCGTGGCGAAGAAAGTGCCTTCCTTGAGATCGGTGATCAGCACGCGATCGACGCGAATCTGCGCGGACTCAAGAATGTTCTTCATCAGATCGTGGGTCATCGGCCGCTGGGTGACGATGCCCTGCAGGGCGAACGCGATGGCCGTCGCCTCGACCGCGCCGATCCAGATGGGCAGAAACCGCTCGCCCTCCCGCTCGCGCAGCAGCACGATGGGCTGGTTCGTCGGCAACTCCACCCGCACACCGACCAGTTGCAACTCGATCAATGAGAGCCTCCTCGGCCGGGGAGCCTAACACCGCCCCGCAGCCGATGCGAGAGGGGGCGGCGCCCCAAAATTCGGCATGCGGAGATGTGGGAAATCGATTTGTCAGACATGGGTCCAGCCATCCGGAAGGTACGGCGCAAGCGGCCCGGGCCCGGCTGCCAGCGATGCCAGGTCGTTCAGCCCCACGATCGCCGCCATGTTGCGGTAGCGGCCTTCGTAGTCCAGTCCGTAGCCGACGACGAACTCGTCGGGAATGTCGAACCCCTTGTACCGGATCGACACCTCGATGATGCGCCGCACCGACTTGTCCAGCAGCGCGCACACCTCTAGGGACTTCGGCTTGCGGGCGCGGAGGTTGGCCAGCAGATAGTTGACGGTCAGGCCCGTATCGATGATGTCCTCGACCAGGATGACGTCCTCGCCCTCTAACGGAAGGTCCAGATCCTTCAAGATGCGCACGACGCCCGACGAGCCCGACCCGTACGCCGAGATGCTCATGAAGTCGACGCGAAGCGGCAGCTTGATCGAGCGCGCAAGGTCGGCCAGAAAGACGATCGAGCCTTTGAGGACGCCGATGAGGACCGGGGACCGTCCCGCGTAGTCGCGGGTGATGTGCGCGGCAAGCTCGCGGGTCCGAGC
>JBKKBA010000277.1:0-3411 GCA_046714275.1 Actinomycetota bacterium | reverse complement strand
TTGGCTGCGATCACCTGGTCGTAGTTGAGCTGCACCAGCAACGCCGTGAACGCCAGCCCCAAGGTCAGCGCCAGGCGACGAACGGATTGGTTCACGCCGGCACCCCTTCTGAGGTGGTCTGTGAGGTGGTTTGTGCGGCTGGGCCCGCCGCTCCGGCTTCGGCGTTGCTGATGCGCAGCAGAATCGCGATCAGTACGAAGTTCGCGACGATGCTGGAGCCGCCGTAGGACACGAACGGCAAGGTGATTCCCGTCAGGGGGATGAGCCGCGTTACGCCGCCGACGATCAGAAACGTCTGGACGGCGACAATCGACGTCAGTCCGACGGCCAGCAGCGTGCCGAACGGCTCGCGCGACCGCAGGCCGATGTGAAGCCCGCGGCCGACGATCACCGCAAACAGCAGAAGCACCGCGGTCGTTCCCAAAAGGCCCAGCTCCTCGCCGATCGCCGAGAAGATGAAGTCCGTGGTCACGCCCGAGCGGATGAAATCGGGTCGCCCCTTGCCCAGTCCCTCGCCGGCGATTCCTCCGGTGCCCAGGGCGAACAGCGACTGTGCGATCTGGAAGCCGGCTCCCGAGATGTCTTGCCACGGATCAAGCCACGCCGAGATGCGCCGCTGCACGTGCGCGAAGGCGATGTTCGCGAACAGGATCCCGCCGACCAGCATCGCACCGCCGGCGGCGACGTATGACGCGCGCTGCGTCGCGACGTAGATCGTCACGATGTACAGGCTAAGAAACAGCACACTGGAGCCCAGGTCGCGCTGCCAGATCATGACCGCAAGTGACAGCACCCAGGCGATGATCAGCGGGCCGAAATGACGCGGAGCCGGCAGCTTCCACGGCCCGATGCGAGCCGTCGGGACGGTCATCACCTCTCGCTTCGCGGCCAGGTAGCCGGCAAGGAACGCGGCCAAAACGATCTTCGCGGCCTCGGCCGGCTGGAAGTTGATGGGTCCAATCTCCACCCACAGCCGCGCGCCGCGTACGGTCTTTCCGATGACCGGCGCCAGCGGCAGCATTAGCAGCGCGACGCCCAGCAGCATCAACGAGTAGCGAAAGTTCTCCAGGATCCGATGGTCGCGCAGGATGATCAGCGTCAAGCAAAACGCTCCGGCGCCGACGGCGATCCACACCGTCTGCGGGCCGGCCAGGGCGGGGTCCAGGCGCTTGACCACCGCGAAGCCGATCCCGGCCAGCGTGATCGCGCACGGAAGCAGGATCGGATCGGCGTTCGGCGCGAACCGGCGCACGACGGTGTGGGAAACGGCGGCGATCGCGACAACGAACAGCGCGTGGACAAAAAAGGACGCGGGAAGCGTGTCACTTTGGGCAAAGGTGACCAAGATGAGCGCGCCCAGCGAAAGGAGAACGGCCATGATCATCAGCCCCGACTCCGAGTTGCGACGCGTCATGTTTTCGATCCCGCCGGCGAGGGGGACGAGGGTGGCACGGATGACGGCGATGCCGAGGGAGATGCCGTCGGCGTGGCTCGAGGAGCAGCATCCACGATCGCGCGCGCGTGCCTCAAATCGCGAGCACGGAGGCCCTCCCGAAGGCGTTGGTGATAGTAGGGCGCGACGCCGTCGATGGTCAGCGCCGTGCGTTCGTGAACCGAACGCAGCGATACGAAAAAGTCGGTCGGAAGACCCCGGTAGATCGTGACGGTGTCCGCGTCCAGTCCGACGTACCAAGATTGGTTTGCCCACGCCCGCAGTCCGATGAGGCCTCCCACAAGAATCGCGATCGCCAGCACGCTCCAGATCAGCGCGCGTTTGGGGAAACGGCGCTGCCTCGCCGGGAGCATCGAGTCGCCGATTGGCTCACGGCGCGCGGGATCCTGGGCCCGAACCGGCCCAGCGCCGGCCGCCCCAGATCCGTCCTCAGCCGATACCTCGTCGACGACCACCATGACCACGGTGATGTTGTCCGGCCCCCCCTTTCCGTTGGCTTGGTCGATCAGGACGAAGCAGGTTTCTTGCGGATCGTCCTCCGCGCCGATCGACGCGGCGATCTCGTCTTCGGGAACGACGCTGGAAAGGCCGTCCGAGCACAGGATCAATCGATCACCTGGGGCAAGCGGAATCTCGTCGATGTCCACTTGAAGGTGCGGCTCTGTTCCCAGCGCGCGCGTTAGAACCGAGCGTTGTGGGTGGCTTTCGGCCTGCTGGGCCGTGATCGTCCCCTCGCTCACCATCCGGGCGACCAAGGTGTGGTCGTGACTCACCAGCGTCATGGCTCCGTCGCGAAACAGATAACAGCGCGAGTCCCCGACGTGCGCCAAGTAGCCGACGGTTCCATCGATCGCCAGCGCCGTGACGGTCGTCCCCATGCCTGCCGTCGCCGGGTCGGACGCGGCGCGTTCACCGACGACGCGGTTCGCCGTCAGAATCGCCTCTTCCAGCGCATCGGGCAGGTTGGTGCCGGCCGATTCGTCCAGCCGCGCCAGCTCATCGACCGCGATGCGCGAGGCGACCTCGCCGGCTCGATGTCCTCCCAGCCCGTCGGCAACGACGAAGATGTGGTCGCCTGCGAAGTAGGAATCTTCGTTTCGCTCCCGCGATTGTCCGACGTCGGTCGCCGCTCCCCACCGGATGGTCGTCACTTAGCGCGAACCTCGACGATCGTCTTACCCAGCCGAACCTCGTCGCCCGGCGCAAGTGGCATCGGATCCGAAATCTTCACGCGATTCAGGTAGGTGCCGTTGGTGGAGCCCAGGTCCATCACCTGCCACACGCCGTCCTTCGGGAAGATCTTCGTGTGCATCTGCGACACGTAGGTGTCGTGAAGCGGGACCGTGCATTCGTCGGCCCTGCCGATCGTGACCGCTTGGTCGCGGAGCGGGTAGATGCGCGGCGCTTGGCCGTCTTCGGTGACCTGCAGGGATCGGGGCGCTTCCCGGGCGGCCTTGCCCGTTGGGCGAGCGGCCGGCCGCTGCGTGGGTCGTACCGGTCCGGGCGCGGTGGCTCTGCCGGTGCGTGTCCCGGCGATGTCCAACCAGATAATGCGCATGGCTCGCGCGATGAACAGGTACAGCAGCGCCAGGAACAGGAACTTGAGTGTCGTCAGGACCAGCTCAGACAACGAAGCCCCCCTTGCCGGTTTCCGTCATGCGCGGAATTCGATCTGTGTGTTTCCGATCAGCATGACGTCTTTTGGATTCAGACGATGCCGGCGGATGCTGCGGCCGTTCACCAGCGTGCCGTTGGTCGAGTCCAAGTCGATGGCGAACCACTCATCGCCTTCCCGGCGAACCTCCGTGTGCCGCCGCGACGCTCCGACGTCGTCCAGCACGATGTCGCACGTATCCAGCCGCCCGATGACCAGCGAATCACGCGACAGGGGGTATGCGCGCCGCTTCGAGCCGAGCACCACCAACTCGGCGTCGGAGGTCACGGCGATCTGGATGAGT
>JBKKBA010000276.1:0-2888 GCA_046714275.1 Actinomycetota bacterium | reverse complement strand
CAGGAAAGCGAAGCCGTAGCCTCCGCAGGCATTCGGCATTCGGCGCCTTCCCGGGCGTCGACCAACGATCGCACGAGGAAGGCTTGGCTGGGTCGGAGAGCTGCAACCATCGTCGCACAGTGAGATGTACAAGGTCCGGATCGAGTACCAGATGCACAAGCAGCCGGTCGTCGGGAAGGGGGGATTTGAACCCCCGGCCTCCACGTCCCGAACGTGGCGCGCTGCCAAGCTGCGCTACTTCCCGTGGCGCGCATTATAAGGGTCGGCGTGGGCGACGGGCTTTTTAGCCGATGTCGGCGAGGCTGTTGTGGATGGGCACGACTCCGGCCAGGTCGGTGAGGACTAGGACCCGGCGTACTAGGGCCTTCTCGGGCACGACGATGTGAAGCTCTTGGCGTCTGGCCTTCAGCCTGGCGGCCAGTGTGAACAGCAGCCCGATTCCGGCGCTGTCGAAGTACTGGGTCTCCGACAGGTCCACTACGTATGCTCTGGCTCGATCGGTGGTGGCGTCGAAGAGCCGGCTGCGCACCTCTTCGACGTTGGAGACATCGACTTCGCCCAGGATGCGGGCGACGCGCACCCCGTCGACATCTTCGACCTCCACCCGCGCGCTCCCCTCAGGCATCGGCTTTCTCCACTCTTCGACGCATGCGAACCTCGGTGCCGTCGGCGCCGGTGACGATATCCACGGCATGCATCAGCCCGCGGATCATGCTGAGCCCTCTGCCCCGGTCCTCGGGCGCGGCGGGATCCGGAGCCCTCCATTCGCCGAAGTCTCGAACGCTCAGGCTGAGATCCTCCCCTTGGAACGCGGCGTCGATCTGCATGGCCCCCTCTTCCATTCCGTACGCGTGCCGCATGACATTGGCACAAGCCTCGGTGCAGGCGACCAGAATCTCCGACGCGTCGTCTTCGCCGACACCGTTCTGCCGCAGCCAGCGAACCAGGATACGCCGCACGCCGGCCAGACGTGGTGGTTGCGCCGGCAAGGTGAGCTGCAGGGGCCTGTCCACCAGCGACACGCGGCGCACGGCCAGCAGCGCGGTGTCGTCGGCGGCTCCGCCTTCGGGAATCAGCAGCCGGACCACATGGTCCGACGCCGCTTCCAGATCTTCGGGCGCGCTCGCAAGCGCCGCTCGCAGACGCTCCATCCCGCGATCCAGCGACTCGCCGCGTCGCTCGATAAGCCCGTCGGTGTAGAGCACCAGCGTGGTGCCGGGGGTCAACTGGGCTACCACCTCTTGGTACACGATGCCGGCATCCACGCCCAGCGGTGGGCCCAGGCCGCCTTCGACGAAGATCGCGTCGCCGCTTGCCGTGACCAAAAGCGGCGGCGGATGTCCGGCCTTGGCCAGGCGAAGCGTTCCGCTTTCGGGATCCAAGTGCGCGTAGATGAGCGTCGCAACCGCGCCGGGCTGGAACTCGTGCATCAGCACGTTCAGCCGTTGCAGCGCCGCGGCCGGCGGAAGGCCGTCCAGCGCGTAGGTTCGCAGGGCCATCCGCATCTGGCCCATCGCAGCCGCGGCGGCGACTCCGTGGCCGGCGACATCTCCGATCACGATGCCCAACTGCCCCTGGGGCAGGGTGATGACGTCGTACCAGTCACCGCCGATCTCGACGTCGCGGCCGGCGGGGATGTAGCGCGCGGCGACCGTCACGTCCGGCGTGATGGGGAACCGTTCGGGCAGAAGGCTTCGCTGCAAGGTCTCGGCGAACCGATGCTCGCGCTGTTACAGATCGGTCTGCGCATGCCGCTCGCTGTCGATCAGCCGGCGGCGCTCTTTGTCGCTTCGCTCTCGTTCGATCGCGATCGAGGCCGTCTGCGTGAGCACGTCGATCAGGCTGAGTTCTTGAGCCGTCGGCCGGCGCGACTTGGTGCAGTACATGCAGAAGGTTCCCAAAACGTTGCCGTCCGCCGAGCAGATGGGCGTGGACCAGGCGGTGCGAAGGCCGTGGCTGAGCGCGGCGTGGCGCAGCGACGTCCAGTTGGGGTGCGTTGCGATGTCGTGAACCAGCACCTGGGTCTTGCCGTGCGCCGCGGCACCGCACGAGCCGACGTCGGGGCCGATCGTCATGCCGTCCAGCGCCGCGGCGAACGCCGAAGGAAGGCTGGGAGCAGCTCCGTGCCGCAGCCGGGTCCCGGCGTCGTCCACCAGCAGGATCGATGCGCGAAGGTCGCCGCGGGACTGCCGCTCCGCCAGAAGGACCAGCGCATCCAAAGCCGCTTGCAGATCCGATCCGCGCGCGACCAGCTCCAGGACCTCTTTCTGGCCCGACAGCAGCAACTCGTAGCGCTTTTGCTCGGTGATCTCGACCAGCACCAGCCCGACCCCCAAGATCTGGCCGCTGGGCGCCGGCACGGGATAGGCGCTGGCCAGCCAGTGGCGCGCTTCTCCGGGCGCGTCGCGGCCTTCGCCGTCGATCTCGATGTCGGTCGCCTGTTCGCGCGTGGCGACGACCTGCCGGAGCACCGGTTCGACCTTGCCGGCCAGCCACGGGCTGACGTCGCCGACGTTTCGGCCCAGGTGCGCCTCGGGCGTGAACCCGTTGAGCAGAGCCAGGCGCTCGTTGATCCGGATGTAGCGAAGGTCCTTGTCGAACACGGCGAAGCCGGCCGGCGCCGTGGCCAGCAGCGTGTCCAGGAAAGCCAGCGATTCGGTGATCCCCAGGCGGGCGCGCACGGCCTCGGTCACGTCGGTGGCGTGCATCAGCGTTCCCTCGACCTGGTCCCCGTCCGGTGACCGAACCGGCTGCAGCGAGATGTTGAAGTAGCCGTGGCGCAGGACGCCGTCGCCGGCGCGATCCATCGAAACCATCAGCTCGTTTGCCGCGAACGGGCGGTCGGTGGAGAAGACCTGGTCCAGTCGCTCGAAGTGCCCCTGCTCCAC
>JBKKBA010000275.1:0-3474 GCA_046714275.1 Actinomycetota bacterium | reverse complement strand
GCGGGGCGGGGGGGGCGGGTGTGCGGCCGCGGGCGGGCCGGGCGGGGGGCCGTCCGGCCCCCCGCCCCCCCCGCGCCGCGGGTGCCGGCGGCCCAGTCCGCGGACTCTCCGGCTAGGACCAGCCGGTCCAGGTGCTCCGTTGCATCGGGTGGCTCGACGACCACGCGACGCATGATCTCAACGGCCCGCCGGGCGGTTTTCGCCGCGATCAACTGCGGCGTGGGCGAGGTCTGGCCGAGCGGAAGGGGTTGCGGGTCTTCCTTCGGGGGAACGGCCTGAAGAAGCTGGCTGGCACTCCGAACGGTGACCCACGGGGCCGACGCAAGCCCCTCGGCCAGTGTGGCCACTGTGGTTGCGACCGGTGTCTTGGCGGATGCGACGACCAGAGCGCGCGCCCCGGCCAAGTTCGGCCGCTCCAGCCACGACGACGCCGTCTCTGCCAGGACCCCTTGGGCCAGCAAAACGGGGTCCCCGATCTCCGCTTCCAGGAGGGCTCGGATCGGCGGATCGGCCAGCAGCGCGTCCAACCGGACGCCTCCGCGTCCCGAGATTCGCACCGGCTCGTCGGGACCGAAGATCCCCTGCTGGGGGGGAAGCAGCGATGGATCGATCACCACCGCGCGAACGCCAAGGCCGGCGATCGTTGCAGCGGCGCGCGAGTCGATGCGCAGTCCCGCGGGGACAAAGATCTGGACGTTGGGTCGCCGTCCCAGGTGCGCGGCGACCCGGTCCAGGCCGGTCGTGATCTGCTTGGCGGCGTCGTCGTTCAACTCGCTGTGAACCAGCGACACCAGGTCGGCGCGTGAATAGGGCGCGGTCGCCACCTCCAGACGCGACGGGGTAGCAGCTTCCTTCAATCGAGCCAGCGTTTCGGTTGCGCCGCGCGGAACGGCATCCGTCGGAAGTGCTTTGATGGTGCGTCCTCCGTCGCGCCGGTCGTATCCGTCGGCGATGGCGGACAGGTCGTCGAGCCAGAGTCCGGTCGGTGCCAGCGTGACGGGAATCAACGACGCCTTCAGGATCGCCGCGGCCATCGCACGGGATGATCCGTTTAAGCCCAACGCCCGATCGACGGTGCGCGCCGGGTACGACCCATCCGGCTCGAACATAGCGGGCTGGTGCACCGGCAAGATCCATGTGACGTTGAGCTTGGTCTTCGGCGCCTCTGAAAAGAAAACGATCGCCGACCATCCCGACCACAGCTTTCGCCCGGCTCCGGTCACCTGGACTTCGATCGGGTAAACACCGCTGGTGCCGCGCTTTCCAAAAGTGTTCGTCAACCGGCTGAGATCTCGGCTGAACAGCCGTTGCACTTGGGCGCTTGGCGCAACCTCGTCGGAGAGCTCTTCCGGGATGGCGGCCAGCAATGGTTGCTGCGGCCGTCCGTCCAGCACCGCGTGCAGTTCGGAGCGGGTTCGCACGCGTCGATAGATGTTCAGCAAGACCTGGACGTCTACGATCGGCACCGACCCGGTGTTCACGACCGTTACGTGGAATTCAAGTGGCCGCTGGGGATCGATCCACGGCGTGAACGACCCCAGGCGCGCTTCCATGTGCGGCTGCGACGAGGGAGCCTGGGTGCGTGCGGGAAGCGGCGCGGCGACGATGAGGGTGATCAGAGCGGCGCGCGCCCATCGGAAGCGCAGGTGGGAACTACGCGCGGCCCGAGGCACGAAACGATGCTACTGCCTTGCGGATCATCTCGCGCTCGTTGACGTACGAGCAGGTTTTCAACGCTTCATCTTGCCGGAACCAGGCAACATCCTCGGCTTCTTGGTCGCGCCGGGAGAAGTCGCCGCCGGTCGAGCGCATGGCGAAGTAATGGACGAACTTGTGATACCGGGTGTCGTCGGGCTTCCAGACGAACCAATAGTCGATGATGCCGACCGGCTTGAGGATCTCCGCGTCCAAGCCGGTCTCTTCACGAACTTCGCGCAGCGCTGCGAGTTCAGGGGTCTCACCGTGTTCGACGGCGCCTTTCGGAAGGCTCCAGCGCCTGCGTCCGCCGGGCGGTGTTTGAGCGAGCAGAACCACCCGTCCGGCCTCGTCGAAGACGACTCCGCCGGCGCTGGTCGCCGTCTCGGTCTTCACGGGTGCGGAGCATATGCGCGAGCCCGGCTTGATTCTGCTTGCTGCCGAAGGCGTGAATAAGCCGGCCGAGCCCTCATCCGACGACTCGACCGGCTCATTCGGTCCCGCAACGAAGCGGCGGGGCTAGCGCGAGCCGCCCTTGCGACCGATGGTTCGGTAGAACTCCACGCCGTAGCGCTGCTTGGTCGACTCGCCGCCCTTCTTGCCGCCCATGCGGCCGATACGGCCGAAGTAGTCTTCGCCGTGGCGCTCTTTGGTCCGGAGGCCACCTTTGCGGCCGGCTTCCGCGCGACTCATCTTCTTCGGTTCCTCGCTCAGCGGCTGCTGCCGGGGGGCGAGGGCCGGAGCTCCTTGCTGTTCGCGCTGCTGATATGAGCCGGTCATGGGCTCTTCGATCGTGCGAGTCGTCTCTTCGGTCATTCGAAAAACACCTCCACGGGGCCTTAGGGGCGGGCCCTCGCCTTGTTGGTTACCCGTCCAAGCCCAATTCTTGCGCGCTCTCCCGAAAAATTTTGAATCGGTCGTCCGTCGGGGTGGGCCCGTACAATTGGCCCGGTGATCGAGCGGCTGGTCGAATGGGTGACGCCGATCTTCGGTGATTGGGGCCTTGTGCTGGTGTTTTTGGCCACTTTCCTGGAAACGTCCGCGTTCCTTGGGCTGCTCGTACCCGGTGAGACAATCGTCATTCTTGGCGGAATCCTAGCGAATCCGACATTTCGTACAGAATTCGCCGAGGCCGGCGATCTGACGATCACGATCCAGCAAGTCATCATCGTCGCCATCGTAGGCTGTATCGCCGGGGACCAGGTCGGCTATGCAATCGGGCGCTTCGGCGGCCGCCGGCTGGCCAAGCGATTCAAGCGGCTGCTGAAGCCCGAGCGATTAGCGGCCGCCGAGGCCTACTACAAGCACCACGGTGGGAAAACCGTGTTCCTGGGCCGGTTCACGCCGTTTCTGCGGTCGCTGGGAGCGATGGTGGCGGGGACGTCCCGGATGTCCTACTGGCGCTTTCTTCTGTGGGATGTCGCCGGCGCCGTTTTGTGGGGGGTCGGCATTCCGATGGTCGGCTACATCTTCGGCAAGTACGGAACGTCCAGCATCAAAGCGATCGATCGGGCGCTCAGGGCCCCCGGATTCGCACTGCTTGCGCTTGCCGGCCTTGGCCTCGCCATCTACCTCATCAGGCGCCGCCGCGCCCGCAGCAGAGGGACGCCTGTCGCTACCGAACAGCTCAATCCTGATGTCGCGGCGGGTGCGCATGCTGTTGGTTCTGACCCGTCTCCTCCGGCCGATCTGGCCTGAGGCTGTGTCCCGGCGGCCACAGCCGGGCCTTTCCGCAAGCTCCCGGCAACCTTCCAAGGCCGACATGGTCAAGGCCCACCC
>JBKKBA010000274.1:0-3585 GCA_046714275.1 Actinomycetota bacterium | reverse complement strand
GTCCGGCCCTCCGGCAACCTGGAACCCGGGGGCTCTTCGCCGGCCGACACGGGACCGCTGGGCGGCGCCGGTGTGCAGGCCGAGTCCGCCGTGCCGTCGGGCGCGCTGTCCACCATCACGCGAATCGTCGGTGCGCAACCGCTGTGGGCCGAAGGCATCACAGGACGGGGTGTGGATGTTGCCCTGATCGACACTGGGGTCGCGCCGGTGGCCGGATTGCAGGCCGGCCGTCTGGTCAATGGACCGGACCTTTCGTTTGACTACCAAGTCGGGCTACCGGCATCCATCGATGCTCACGGGCACGGCACGCACATGGCCGGCATTATCGCGGGACGCGATGACGACGCGAGCGCCGACGGAACCGGCTGCACTTCCTGCTTTAACGCAAGCGGCTACTCGGACCCGTCGAAGTTTGTCGGCGTCGCGCCCGACGCTCGCCTGGTCAACGTGAAGGTGGGCGCGTTCGATGGAGCCGCCGACGTCAGCCAAGTGATCGCCGCGATCGACTGGGTCGTGCAGCATCGCAACGACAACGGCTTGAACATCCGAGTTCTCAACCTGTCCTACGGCACCGACGGAACACAGGACTATCGCGTGGACCCACTCGCTTATGCGGTCGAGGTAGCGTGGCGCAAGGGAATCTTCGTGGTTGCGGCGGCCGGCAACGACGGGTCCAACGCAACATCGCTGGCCAACCCCGCACGTGATCCGCTGGTGCTGGCCGTCGCCGCGACCGACCCGAACGGCACGCTGGAGCGGAGCGACGACACCGTCCCGGCGTGGGCCAGTCGCGGCGAAGTCACCCGTCACGCCGACGTTGTCGCTCCCGGTGTGTCGGTCGTCAGTCTGGCCGTCCCCGGCGGATTCGTCGCCCAGATGTATCCCGAGGGTGTCGTCGGCACTCGGTTCCGTCGCGGGAGCGGCACGTCGCAAGCTGCGGCCGTTACCTCCGGTGTCGCCGCGCTGCTGGCGCAGAAGTATCCGGACGCATCGCCCGACGCGCTGAAGACGTTGATGATGGCAACCGCGTACCCGGCGCTCCGTGACTCCGCACTCGTGCGGGGACGCGGTGTCGTGGATGCGTGGAAGGCAAGTAAGGGACATGCCGTGCCGGCGGGGGTGCAGCCTCAGACCGGTTCCACGGGTACGGGCTCGCTGGAAGGCGCGCGTGGCACCGCGCACGTGGCCATCGACGGCGACGTGCTGACCGGCGAGCAGGACATCTTCGGCGCCCCTTGGGACGGGACGACGTGGAGCGGTCAGTCGTGGTCCGGTCAGACTTGGAGCGGCGGGACGTGGAACGGCCAATCTTGGAGCGGCGCGACTTGGAGCGGCCAGTCGTGGAGCGGCGCGTCGTGGAGCTCCCTGAGTTGGGAGAACGCCGTCTGGACGGCCGACGCCTGGAACGGCCAGTCTTGGTCCGGCCAGAGTTGGTCGGGTCAGTCGTGGAGCGGCCCGACGTGGAGTGGCCAATCCTGGAGTGGTCAGTCGTGGTCGGGCCAATCCTGGAGCGGTGCGACATGGAGCGGCCAGTCCTGGTCGGGGCAGTCGTGGTCGGGACAGTCGTGGTCGGGCCAATCCTGGAGCGGCCAGAGTTGGTCTGCGGCGGGCTGGTGATGCGCGCGTGACGGAGCAGCGTCAGGGGGCGCGACGATCTACCGTCCGAATTCTTGGGTTCAGCGCGCTGGTGAGCGGTGCTGCTGCGCTGCTTTACTTCGGACTTGCCGCGCGCCTGGCCCTACCCGCCGGCGGCCAAATCCGCGTCGCGTGGCCCCTGCTGGCCATCGCCTTTGCGATCGCCGAGATCTTTGCGATCCACATCGAGTTCCGCCACGACGCCCATACGTTCTCCCTGAGCGAGCTTCCGCTGGTCATCGGGCTGGTCTTCTGCGACCCGGCCGGCATTGTGCTGGCTCGAATGCTGGGTGGCTTGGCCGGTCTTGCGCTGGTTCGCCGCCAGTCGCTCGTCAAGATCGCGTTCAACGTCAGCTTGTTCGGGCTGGAGTCTGCGGCGGCCGGCGTTTTGTATGCGGCGCCCCTGTCGGCCGTCGGGGGACCGGCGGCGCCCGGGGGGGCGGCGATGCTGGGCACGACTCTGAGCGTCAACCTTGTGGCATCCACGGCCGTCACGACGGTGATCGCGCTTGCGACGGGTCGCTGGGGAACCACCGAGTTCCGCCGCACTGCGGGCGCCGGCGCCGTCACCACGACCGCGACGACGGCTCTGGCGTTAGCCCGGATTATTCAGTAAGCGTTCGTCGAGGGGTTTGAAGTGGGTGGAGGCCCTGTGCTGGTCGCGTTTGGTGGCGGTCGAGCGTTTGACGGGTAGGGCGGCGTGCCTGTGGGGGGGTCGACCGCGATCAGCAGGACGCGTGGGACGAGGTGCGGGCGTGTTCGATCAAGGGTCGGGCTCTGGGAATCGAGATCAGACGCGTTCGGTCGAGTTTAGGTAGCGAAGTTGATCGCGCGGAGCCGCTCGAAGGCTTCGATCAACTGCTTGGTCCAAGGCCAGGTGTCTTGCAGCCGCAGGATGATGCGACGTCCGGTGCGCACAAGCCGACCCGCGCAGTGCCACAGCGTGTAGCGGAGCCGTTTCGGTTCGGCGACACGGAGCTCGCCGTCGAGCAGGAGCTGCTGACACCAGGCGACCAGGTCGGCCGCCAGGAGCACGCACAGGAGCCAGGTTTGGTTGCGGGCGAAGTCGCCGAAGGGAAGATTGCGCATGCCGGAGTCTTTCGCGGTGCGGATGCGGTCTTCCACGCGCGCATGGCCGCGATGCCGGGCTTCCAGGAACGCGATGTCGCCGCCGGGCGCGTCGGTGAGGAAGGCTTGGAAGCGGTGTCCGTCGGCGTCGGTGAAGGTGAGTTGAGCTCCCGGATGGGGTCGCTCGCGGCGGACGATCACCCGCGCACCCTCCGGCCATCCGGACAGGTCCAACGCGTCGGTGATCTCAGCGACCCACGCGCCTTCGCGTTCCTCGCCGGGCGTCTGGGTGATCGCAGGAACCCACTGTTTCTCAGGGATTTGCAGCACAGCGTCGCGCACGTCTGCGGTGAGCGTGAATCCCACGGAGAACTCCAGGCCACGCGCTCGGACCGCGTCGAGGAAATCGTGCGAGCAGGCCGCCGAGTCGCCACGCACCAGCATCCATTCGCCACAGACGGGATCAACGGTTGTGGTCTTGACCGGCAGCTGCGCCAACGCTTGGTCGAGCACAGCGATATGGTCGGCGGCGGTGCCCGAGCCGGCGTTGCCGGGCCGCAGAATCCCGGCGAGCGCCTCGCCTGTCTGATCCAACGAGCACAAGATCGGATGGAACCCGAAGCCACGCTTATAGGTGGGGGCCGCCTGCTCCTTCTCCGAATGTGCGGTGATCAGCGTCGCATCGACGTCGAGCACGATCCACGTCGGACGCGCTCCCGCCGCCCACGCCGCGGCGCGAGCCTTCGCGCGCGCCACGTTGATCCGCTCGAATGCCTGCTCATCGACCGCGTCCAGAACGCGCCATGCCGTCGCATCCGACGCGACGCATCCAAACACTTCGGACTGATCACGCATGACCCTCAGATCCGAGATGCAATCCCC
>JBKKBA010000273.1:0-3010 GCA_046714275.1 Actinomycetota bacterium | reverse complement strand
GTTGTCGCGTGCCGTCGCGTGCCGTCGCGTGCCGGGGTTGTCGCGTGTCGTGATGCTGCGTGTTGGCGGGCAATGCCGCGTGTCGTGATGCTGCGTGTTGGCGTGTTGGGGTGTTGTGGGGCCGGTGGCCGTGCGGAATTGCGACGCGGAAGAGGGGCTACGGGCAGGAGCCGTCGGCGCCGAAGTCGCGGGTGCCGTCGGGCCGGATTCGCTGAATCGCTACGCCGGACACGTCGGCTCGCAGGCAGGGCGACTGCGTGAACACGGCTAGGACGGACCCGCCCTTGCCATCGACGATCGAGCCGAACGCCTCGGGGCCTAGCGACGACGCCAGCGCGCTTTGCTCGTAGGCGGGCGCGCCGTCGGCCTTGATCCGGGCAATGTGCAGGTCCGTATCGATCGCGGCGCCGATCACGGGAATGAGCGCGGTCTGCCATCCGACAACGACGGCGCCGGCGGCCGATGTCGCTCGAAGGTCCAGCACTCCGCCGTCGGCTGTGCCGGCGTTCTGGGTCCAGTGCGTCGCTCCTGTCGGTCCGACATACGTAACCTTCACCAGATCGACGGCCAGGGGGTGGGCTCGCAGGCGCATGCTCCACACAACGTAAACACCGCCTTGATCCGCCGCGACGACGTTGCTGCGTGCCGCTCCGGCGGGAAGCGTGACGACCTGATTCCACCGCGGCAACCCGTCGGCGTCATAGTTGTGGACCCACAGGTAGCCGGCCGCGTACCACGAAACCAGGACGCCACCGCGACCGTCGGGAGCGACGGACGGGGCGATTCCGGGCTCGGAGGAACCGGCGACCTGCGCCGCCTGCTGCCACAGCGTGCCGTCGGCTCGAAGGTGCTGAAGCTCGATTGCGAACTGGGTGTCGTTCTTGGATGACCGCCAAGCCAGGTAGGCGCCGCCGTCGCCGTCACCGGTGGCGGCCGGAAGCGACTCGTTGTCGGCAGACGTGGTCACCTGGACGCGCGAGCGCGGCGCGCCGGCCGACGTGATGCCGTCCGCGAACAGCTCGCCGGACTGGCTGAGGACCCACGCGCCACCATCGCCGCCCGCGGCCAGGATGCCGGGGGGGAACGAGGCTTGCCAGGTCGTGGCGCCTCCGGACAGGATTCGGGCCAGCATCAGCGACGACGGCTCGGCGCGCTCGACGCCGACGATCGCGCCGCCGGCGCCGTCCGGCTCGAGCTGCACCCCATTGGTGTCCTCGTAGGAGATTCCCTGATCCCAAAGACGCGCCCCGCTCGCCGAGTAGCGGTTGACGACGGTGGTGCCGGTGGAGCCGTCGCGGGCCGAGATGATGACTCCCCCGTCGCCGTCGGCGATAGCTTCGGGTGCGGAGAGCCCTGGGGCGACCAGCCGTCCGCCGGACGCGCGGGAGACGCTGAACGCGCCGGAGGCCGCGGGCAAAACCAGAGTCGCGAGCGCGGCGACGCCGGCTAGGGCTCGCAGCCGACGGGGAACGGCTGAAACGCGGTCACGGACGGGGGCGTGCGGCGAAAAGCGATGAGAGGTCAATGACATGCTTGCAAGCCTGAACGACACCTTGGTCCGGCAGTTTCAGTTTGTGGCAAGAACCATCCCTTGTGACTAGTCAGATTCCGGACCCCTGCCCGTGAAAGCCGCGAAACTGGCGGGAATTTGGAAAGAAATTGCATCGCCGGACCCCCCTGTGCAGAGCAGGAGATCTCGGCGAGGTCTCAGAATCTGCCCTGCCCGACCAGCCGTGCAGACCGGGAGAGCCGCGAGGTGACAGATGCATCGCCGGACCCCCCTGTGCAGACCAGGAGAGCCCGGCGAAGTCAGATCAGATCAAGACACGCTTTGGTTAGCCGATCGCGAACCGGTCGAATGTGACGTTGTTCCCGGTCGAGCGGAAGCTCCGTCGCCCGAGCGTGACGACTCGAATGGTGTGAACGCCTTCCGACAGGCCGCCGAAGTAGCGCTGCTGCCCGAAGATCGTGGACGCCGCGTACAGGTCGAACACTCCCTTGTTGACGCCGTCGATCGTGACCTGGGCCAACCCGCTGGAGGCAGACAGCACGGGGAACCAGGCAACCCGGCTGCCCCGGAAGGTGAACGAGACCGCGGAACCGGGCTGATCGCTGATCGCGTACTTGCCGGCCGAGGCGGAAGCGTGAGAAACCAGACGCCACGCATAGGTCAAGCTGGGCGACACATGGGTCGCGACCGACGATCCGTTGACGATCCGGAAGGCGTCGACCACAACGTGGGTATCGCTGCCCGAGCTCGAACCCTTCGTGCCGCCGACGACGATCACGAGCGTGTGCAGCGTGTTCGCCGTCAGGCCGCCGAACGTACGACCGACCTGGTACCGGGTGGACGCTGCGTAGTTGTTGAACGTCCCAAGCAGACGTCCGTCCATGTAGGCATAGGCGATTCCCTGACCCCGGCCCGTGACCGTGTACCAGGTGATCTGGGTCCCGGTGAACCGGAACGAGACACGAGCCCCGCCGAGATGCTCGGTCGCATACGAACCGCCCATCGCCGAACCCGAGCCGACGATCCGCCAGCCCTGCTTCACCGCGGGACTGCTCTCTTGCTCGACCAGCGAAGCGCGGAAGTCCAGCGTCTTGGCCGCGACCGGGTTGCCGGCGACGTCGGCCGGAGCCGTTGCGCCGGCCGGGACCAGAACCAGTTCGTAGTACTGGCCGGGCATAAGCGCCGCCCTCGGCCACACCGATGCGGTCTTGGTGGTCGCGTTGTACGCCAGGTTGGATGCAAGCGGCGTCGAGGAGCCGTCCAGACGGAGCACGATCTGACCGACCGTCACCGCGACGACGTTCTCGGAGAACAGGGCCGTTGACGCGCCCGTCAGTGAAGCCGACTTGACCAGCGTCGCGGTGGGCGCCACCGTGTCGATCGTGACGGCCAGCCCATTCGACGGATCGGAGACGTTGCCGGCCACATCGGTCGCGCCGACGGTCAGGGAATGAACCCCATTCGTCAGCGACGTCGCCGTCACCGTTCCGTTGCCCGACC
>JBKKBA010000272.1:0-3123 GCA_046714275.1 Actinomycetota bacterium | reverse complement strand
GCGTAATCGCGACCTCGTCGAATCCTCGCTTTCGGGTCTCCCGCATCGAGATGGATCGCGACGGGCCCTCCTACACGGTGGACACTCTTGGATTGCTGAGCGAGACACTGGGCGACGTCGAGCTGTTTTTCATCACGGGCGCCGACGCGGTGCTTGAGATCCTGACGTGGAAGGACCCAGAAGAGGTGCTGTCGCGCGCGCGGTTCATCGCAGCGACGCGCCCCGGCTACGACTTGGAGCACCTCTCGCAGGCGCTGCCTGCCGGCGTGGAAGAGCGAGTGCACGCCATGGAGATCCCGGCGCTTGCGATCTCAAGCACCGACATCCGGCGCCGCGTACGGGAAGGCCGGCCGATCCGGTACCTGGTTCCCGAAGGCGTCGCGACCTACATCGACAAGGCGGGGCTGTATCGATGAAAACCGAAGAGCACGTGACCGCGCACGAAACCTTCGAAACCTTCGAGCCGGGAAAGCGATCTCGCCGGCGCCAGCGTGTCCGCCGGCGCAATCGGGGGCTGTTGATCGTCGTGGTCGCGGCGCTGACCGCCGGGGCGGTGTGGGGTGGCGCGCAGATACTGGGAGGGGGCGGCGGTACTCGGGGCCGCAGCGGCGTTCTTGCCGGGGCCGACAAGCAAACCGCGTACTTGTTCATGATCCGCCAGGCGGGCGATCTGTCGCGGCGGTCCGACATGCTGGTGGTGTTCGCGCTGGACCGCGACGGCCGCAATCCGGTGACGCTGCTGATCCCGTCCTCGGCGCAGACCGAGATCCCAGGGCACGGCGGCGATTTCGCCGGCCGTGGCTTCTCATTCGGAGGCATGCCGTTGCAGTCGCTGGTCGTCGACAACATGCTGGGTATCGCCCTGGACAGCGATCTGGCCATGTCCGACGAGGTGATGGGCAAGCTGGTGGACCAAGTCGGTGGCATCGATCTGGACCTGCCGGGACCGCTGCTGGCGTCCGACGGCGCCTCCGCGGAGTTCGAAGGTGGCAGCCAGCATCTAGACGGGGAGGCCGCGCGGCGATTTCTTCGGTACCAGGCCGCCGACGAAACCGAGCTGTCACGCCTGGCTCGCGCCCAGTTGGTGTGGGAAGCCCTCATCGTGAAGTGGGGAAAGCTGGGGATCGGCGTGCTGGCTCAGCGGTTCCGGTCGTTGGGACGGGAGTACGGGCAAGGCTTGGAGAGCGGCATCAGCCCGCTTGAGCTGTCTGAGTTCTTCACGGCGTTTGCGGCGGCAGGACGAGACGGGCGCGTCTATACGACGCTTCCCGTGACGCCGGTGTCTGCCGGCGACGGCCGGGCGCTTCGCGTCGACGAAGCGCAGGTAGCCGGGTTGGTCCGCCAGTACTTGCAGGGTTCGGTGCCGAACAACCCGTATCGCAGTGTGCGCATCCAGATCCTGAACGGCAACGGCCGGCCACAGGTCGGCGAAAAGGTCGGCCTGGTGCTGATCCCCAAGGGATTCCGGATCGTGAACAACCGCAACGCCCGGACCTTCGACTATCAACAGACCAAGATCGTCGTGTATTCGCGCGACCCTCTGGTCCAGGGCGCTGCCCGGAAGATTCGGGAGCTTTTAGGTGTTGGAGAGGTCGAGTTTCGCCCACCGTCGCAAAGTCTGGTGGACGTAACGATCGTGGTCGGCGATGATTTCAACCCCAGCACGTGAAACGTGAAGTAAGGAGGCATCCGCTGAAGGCAACGCTTGCAGAGCCGCAGGCCCTGGCGCTGGATATTGCCAGGGCTGCTTCGTCGAAGAAGGCGACCGACATCCGCGTGATGGAGGTCGGCGCCCTGATCGATTTCACGGATTATTTTGTCGTCTGCTCCGGCACCACCGATCGTCAGGTGCGCACGATCGTGGCAGAGATCGAAGGTGCGATCGCTCCGCGCAAGCCGGTGCGGCGCGAAGGCGAGCGGGATCTGCGATGGGTGCTGCTGGATTACGGCGACGTCGTCGTCCACGTCTTCGCCCAGCCCGAACGCGAGTACTACTAGATCGAGCGACTCTGGGCCGACGCTCCCCTCATTGAGTTCGACGACGATTCCGATGCGGACCTGCAACGCGCCGGGCGCGCGTAGAGAATCGCTAGTACGAAGCCGTTACCGGCCGAGCAGCGGCCGCTTGGGCACCAGCGCCGTCGCGGCTGCCACCACGATCGCCATCGCCTGCCACCAGCGCCATCCCGTTCCAAACACCAAGGGCATCAGCACCGGTCCCGACAGGACCGCGGCCAGGGCGCCGGCCCGCATCGGCCTGGGCTTCACCGAAGCCGCCAGCGGCATCACCACTAGAAACCCCACCCACACCAGGACCAGCGCGTGATCTAGGGCGTGACGAGCAAACGCGGCGCCGCCCAGGCGTTGCGTGTGGCGATCCGCGATGACCGCCACGGCCGCCGCCACGGCCGCAAGGATCCCGGGCGCCAGGGTGGTCAGCCGCCGCCGTCGCATCAGGCGGAACTCGGCGCGGTCCAGCATCGAGCGTGGTGCCGGCTGGATGCGCGACCGCGTCGCCGGCGGGCCCTTGCGGGAGCGCACCCCAGGCTCGGCCTTGCGTGAGCGCACCAGCCGGAGAACGGGCGTCGGGGAAGTGGTCGTCATCGACATGATTTCAAGGTCTCAGTAGGTCTGGATTGTCCGCCAGGAAGGGCGTCGGCGCCATCACCCCGGAAATGCCCATTCCGCCCTCTTGCCGCGAAACGCAAAAATGGTATTATCCGGAAGCGGCACCGAAAGCGCACGGACCTGCGAGCCGTTCGCCCAGGTGCCGTTTTGCACGGGTCGCTCTCAGTCCGAAAGCATGGATTCCAGGTTGAAGCCCAGCGCGCCTGCTCTGCGAGTGTCGGCATCGATGCCGCTCCGTCCCCAGAACGCGTAGCGAGGATCGTCCACCGGATTCGGCACTCGGCGCGTCTTGGCGATGACGGTCCGTAGATCCCGCATCCCCAACGGCTTCGATTGCCACCGGGCTTCTCCAAGAAGGGATGTACGCGCGCCTTGCATGCCGAGCACGTCAACTTCACATGCCTCGCCGGTGGAAGCCCACCACCGTCCGACGACGAGGTCCTCAGGAAGCGCGCCGGCGGCGACGAGTCTTGCCGCATGAGCTCGTGCTTGCTC
>JBKKBA010000271.1:0-4176 GCA_046714275.1 Actinomycetota bacterium | reverse complement strand
CCCTGGCGCTTCGGCGATCACTTCGCCATCGATGTGCGCCGGACCGTGCAGAACGCGGTGCTCCGCGCCGGCCCGGTCCCCAGCCGAAGCCGCCGCGTGAAGCTGCTCCCCCAGGATTTCGAAGTCGCCGAAACCGAGTCCCGCACACGAACCGCGACCGTTCTGCTGCTGGACATGTCGTTTTCGATGCCGATGCGGGGCAACTGGGCGCCGGCAAAGCGCATGGCGCTGGCGCTGCACGCGCTGATCGGCTCGCAGTATCCCGACGACGTGCTGCACATCGTCGGATTCTCCGACTACGCCAGGGTTCTCAAGCCCGAGGACCTGGCGAAGGTGGGATGGGAGCGCGTCTACGGCACCAACATGGAGCACGCCTTCAACCTGGCCGGCCGCCTTCTTGCTCGCTATCCGGGAGCCAACAAGCAGGCGTTGCTGGTCACCGACGGCGAGCCGACGGCGCACCTGGACGACAACGGCGTCGCGCAGTTCAACTGGCCGCCGCTGCGGATCACACTGGAGAAGACCTACAAGGAAGCCCTGCGCCTGGCGAAAGCCGGCGTCACGATGAACATCTTCATGCTGGAAGACACCGACAATCTGTTCCGGTTCATCGACTCTTTGGCCAAGGTGGTGAAGGGCCGCGTCTTTGCCGTGCAAAGCGACCAGGTCGGCGTCGCCGTCCTTCGCGACTACGTCTCCACCCGCCGCACCGGCTGACCCCGGACCGCGCCCACCGCGCCCACCGCGTCTACCGCGTCTACCGCGCCGACTCGTCGCGCAAGGCGCGCAAGGCGCGCAATACCATCACCGCATGCAAATCCTTCGGCCGGCCGGCCGCATCTTTCATCACAATCAGGTCGTCCAGAGAAGCGACCAACACTTCGAAGCCTTCAAGGTCGACAGCATCGGCTCTTGCGGCAAGGTCTTCGTATCCGCGCGTCCCGGCAGGCGTGCCCAAGCAATCCAGATCACCCGCGTCGGTTTCGAACGTGAAATGATCGCCGGCCCGCAGGGATCTGGCATCCAGGATGAACGGCACTCCCTCCGGCGCGCCGCGAAGGCGGGCGTTCAACTCGTTCAGCGCCGCGGCCAATCGATCCAGGTTCTGCGGCGTTCGCTGGTAGCAAATGTCGATATCGTTGGTTACCAAACTTGAGCCGCGAGCATTCCCGGCCATACCGCCGATCAGCACGAAGGCAACGTCGTGGCGACGAAGGACTTCCAGCGACTGCAGCGGCGCGAAGGTCACCGCGCGACGCCGGCCTTCCGCGCGACGCCGGCCTTCCGCGTGCCCCGTCGTAAGCGTTCAAGATCGTTGGCAACCTCCGCAACAGCTTCGATCCTTTGTCGCGGAGTCAGTGCAAGACGCGCACGAAGCAGGGACAGGTCCACCCCGTCGCCGGACTCACGTCGCGTCATGCCCAAGTCAAAGCCGCACGCGAACAGCAGGCGATCCAGCGTTTTCGTCCGAGGGTCGATCGCGGCGGATTCGATCCGAGCGATCGTCGACTGAGGAATGCCGGCGCGCACCGCCAGCGCGCGCTGCGAGAGTCCCGAGGCTCGCCGAGCCGCGCTGAGCAAGAGAACTGAATTCACATCAGTAATGATAGCATATTAACCATCACGGAGCTAGAGAGCCATAGTTGCTCCGGTAAAAGATCAGGGGCGGCCGGTCCGAGATGACCTCCGCGGATTCGACCAGGCCGACCAGGATTCGATGGTCACCGCCTTCGTAGGTCGCGTGCAGGCGGCAATCCAGCCACGCGACGCAGTCCTTCAGCAGCGGCGCCCCCGTCGCGCCCGGATGCGTCTCGATCCCGTCGAACGACTTCTTGCCCGACGCGGCAAAGCGTCGCGCGACATCCTCTTGGTCTTCGTGCAAGACATTGACGGCGAAATGCTGGGTGACCTGGATGGCGGCCAGCGTCTTGGACGTGCGCACAGGACAGAACAAGATCAGCGGCGGATCCAGCGACACGCTGGCGATCGCGTTCGCCGTCATCGCCAGCGGCTGTCCGTCCAGCATTGTCGTCACCACGGCGACGCCGGTGGAGAACCGGCCCATCACGGTGCGCAGGGTGTCCTGGTCGATCGGCACGCCGCAAAGCCTACTGCCGCGGCGCCGTCCCCGGATCCAAGCGCGACAGCAGGTCCGCCCGGAGTTGCTGGACCTGATCCGGTTCCGTGATGCGCTGCCCCAGCAGATCCCTGACGTAGAAGACGTCCACGACGTCGTGGCCGTAGGTCGCGACACGGGCCGCCTGGATGTCCAAGCCCATCTGCGCCAGCGCGCTGGTGATGTCGTAGAGCAACCCCACGCGGTCGGTCGCATGAACCTCCACCACGGTGGCGAAGTCCGACGTGGTGTTGTCCACAACGACGACGGTCGGCTCGCGCTTGCCTTTCGAAGGCTGCGCGTACGCGCGACGGCGCTCGGCGATCTCGGCCGGAAGATCGATCCGCCCGGCCAGCGCTGCGGAAGCGGTCTCGCGCAGCGCGCTCCAGCGCCCCTCGTCGAACGACTGCTCCAGCGCGCCGGCTACGCGGTACACCTGAAGCGCAACCCCGTCGGATCGCGTGAACCCCTGAGCGTCCAAGATGTTGATCCCACGAACGGCCAGCGCACCCGACATGGTCGCGAACAGCCCCGGGCGATCGCGCGCGACAAAGGTCACCTCGTGCACGCCGGGCTCGCCGGCCGGCACCGCGTTCAGTCGAACCTCTCCCTGCTCCGGCGGCGGATGCATCAGCGTGAAGTGCCGCACCAGCGACTCGCTGGGAAAAGCCAGCACGTATCCGCGCGTCATGCCCAGCAGATGCGCATCGATCTCACCCGCCTGGCGGCCGCCCAGGGCCATGCGGACCTCGGCCGTCCGGCGCTTGATCACCGCATCCGCGTCGCGCCCGACGACCGTGCCGCGTTCCAGCACGTTCAGCGCCTTCACGAACAGTTCGGCTACCAGCGCGGCCTTCCACGGCGTCCACGCCTCGGGGCCGGTCGCTTTCGCGTCGGCCACCGTCAGCACGTAGAGCATTCTCAGCCGTTCGGCGCTGCCGGCCTGTGCCGCTACGGACTCGACCAAGCGTTGGTCGCCGGTGTCTCGCCGCGTCGCCGTCTCGGCCAGCAGCAGGTGATGCCGGACCAGCCATGCGATCTCGGCGGCAGCGTCGTCGCCCAGCCCCATGGCGCGCACCCATGGCTCGGCCAGACGCTCGCCTTCGATCGCATGATCCCGGCCGGATCCCTTGCCGGCGTCGTGAAACAAGCCCGCCAGCATCAACCGGTCGTGGTCGGCAACGTCGCGCCACACGTCACCGGCCAGCCGGTCGTCGTCCCTTGCCCGCTCCAGCGCCGCAAGCTGCGCGACGGTTTCGAAGCAGTGCACGTCCACCGTGTAGCGGTGATAGATGTTGCGCTGCGGCAGGGAACGGATCTGCTCCCAGCCCGGAAACATTCGAGCCATGACGCCGGCCTGATCCAAAGCTTCCAGGGCGTGCGCGGACCCGCCACGTAAGAGATCCAAGAACGCGTGACGCGATTCCCGCGTCCATGCGCCGGCCTGAAATGCAACCACGTCCGGCAACACGACGCCCCCATCAACGCTTGCAACCAGGCACGTCTGCGCATGCCACCAGATTGCTCGCGCCGCCGAGTAGAAGTCGCGCATCAGATCGTCGCCCGGCCGCTCCCCCGCGTAGCCCAGCCCGGCAGCCAACGCGTCCTGCTGGGCCAGGAGCAAGACATCGGTGCGCCGCTCGGTCGTGTCGTGCAGCCGGTTCCGAATCCGATGGAGCAACTCGGCGTGCACATCCCGCGCCGCAAGCTCCGGCGCGGCGTCGAAGAAACGCGAGAGCCATCCGCAAACGTGAAGATCGCGAAGGCCCCCGGCCCCGTCCTTGAAGTTCGGCTCCAGCAGGAACGGGACATCGCCGGCCACAGCGTGACGTTTGGCCGTCGGGTCCGCCAGAGCCCGCGCGAAGGCAATCCCCTGCTTGCGCGTGAACGCTTCCATCGCGTCGCGCAGATCGACGAACTGCGATTCCTCGCCGGCGATCAGCCGCGCCTCCAGCAGCGAGGTGTGCGCCTCCAAGTCTTCGGCGGCCAGCCGCACCGACTCTTTCACCGTGCGGGTCCCGTGCCCGACTTCGAACCCTGCGTCCCACAGGGCGTAGAGC
>JBKKBA010000270.1:0-7851 GCA_046714275.1 Actinomycetota bacterium | reverse complement strand
GCGTGATGCCCATGCAACTGTCGCCGCTCCAGTAACGCCCGATCACCTTGAATGAGGAATGACCGTCCTGCGGCACACTGGTGTTCTCGTTCTGGAAGACCTCTTCAAGACCGAAGACCAAGCGTGTCGGGATTCCATTGATCGCCTTGGTCGGATCCGGGCGCACCCATGCGTTGAACCACGCCTGAACGCCGGGCCCGTAGCTTCCAAGGACCGTGTTGGCCGTCAACGCAGATCCGACCGTCGGACTCATCAGCTCCTGCTGGCTGGTCATTAGCTTCCAGGTGTTGCCGAAGTCGCTCGAAACGTAAAGGCCGTTGAAAACGCTGAACCTTGGGACCCTGCCGTAGGCTTCGGGAACGTCCAAGCCGGGGGTCCCGTTCCGCAACAGCACCGCGTCCTGCACCATCGCGTACACGTAGTTGTGGTTCTGCGCCACGCCCTCGGCCGGCCCCAGCTCCAGGCGGCCGATGCGCTCCTGCGGCGCGAAACCGATCGCGCCGGACTTGGTGAAGCTACCGGGCGCCCCGTCGTCGGACAGGTAGATGCCGTTGCCGGGAGCCTGCACGGTCCCGTCGGGGCTCTTCATGCTGCCGCCACGCCAGCCGACCGCGGCCATAACCTTGCCGCCGGCTTCGTTGGTGAAGCCGCCCGGAGCCTGCACCACGACGTCGGTGACGACGTTGGCGAACACGCACTTCGCCAGCCGGTTCGACTTGCCGGCGCAATCGCCGGTCGGAAGATTCACGTTGACGAAAGACCGCCCGCCGTTGGTGGAGCGATACAAACCCGTGCCGGTCGCGGCATACACAACGTTCGTCCTGGACTGGTCGACGGCAAGCTTGAAGCCCCAGGCGTCACCGGGCACGCCCTTCGCCTGTGTCCACGTCTTGCCCAGGTCGGTCGTGTAGTAGACGCCGTTGCCCTGGCGCGAGTCCGCGCCGAACGAATCGTCGCCCGTCAAAACGATCACGGTTCCCCCACCTTGCGGGGTGTAAGCAACCGAGCTGACGACCTGCGTCGCCAGGCCGTCGCCGATCGAGACCCAGCGGGAGGCGTTCGAGTCCGCCATCCACACGCCGCCGTAGGACGCAGTCGCCAGCAGCGTGTCGGGAAGGTACTGGTCGTCCGCCGGAACGTAGAAGAAGTCGTTCACACGGCCGTTCACGTCGCCACGGCCGGTGCTTCCTTCGGAGTAACCCGCGTCCATGGTGTGGAGCGGTCCGTTTCCGATCGGCATCCACCGCTTGGCATTCGCCGCCGCCTGTCCGCGGCGAGCGATCGCGGCGCGCTGACGGAACGCGGTCGAATAGGCGCCGGCCGGAATGATGCCATCGGGGGCAGCCTGCATCGAGAAGCGCTGGGCGTCGCGAGCGCGAAGCTCTGCGCCGCCTTCCGGATGCTTGTCAAAGATGCACGTCTCGACGCCGGTCGGCACGTTCAGGGCGTCGCCGTAAAGCGAAAGGCGCGCCTCGTCGGATCCCTCCAACTGGTACCCGGGCGGGCATGCTGAGGCCCGGCTCACCGAGTCGGAGTCCGGCAACGCGGCCAGCCCCGAAACCAGGATTGCAGCCATCGCGGGTAGCGTTAGACGGCGAAACATGGCAAGCATCTTCACGATTCTCCTCCGAAGGTCGGGTTCAGGGCATGCGCGGACGACAGCCCAATTCCATGAAAGAGTTCTTCGGCCGGCCTCGAATCCCTGCCCTGCTTCCCGACCGAGAGCGCCCGCTTTACGACGTATTCATCCCTTTTGAGTGGGATTCCTGACGCTCAAAGTGGTATTCGGTATTCGCGCTGCGCTGCGCTGCGAGGAGACCTTAGGGCAGGACGACGATCGCGATCGCGGCTGAGGGCTCGGACTGGTTCGATGGTAAGGCGGTATCGGTCGCGATGGCCTGAGCCGTGTAAACGCCAGGCGGGAGCAACGTCACCGCAATCCACGTGACGAACGAGCCGGGACAACCGAAGCAGTCTGCCGGCGCCGTTGCGACCACCGATCCCAGCAGGTCCCGGAATTCAATGCCCACCGAGGCGACGGCGACGTTATCCAGCGCCGTTCCTTTTAGCTCCACGAATCCGCCCAAAAATATGCTGGGGCTGCGCGTGGTGATCCGCACACTGGGCTTGATTGTGTCGGCTGGGGTTGTGTTGACCGCAAACGTCACCGAGTCGGTCCCCACGCTTGCCGTTCCGTCGGCGGCGAAGGCCTGCGCGGTGATCGTGTGCGACCCCTCAGACAAGCTCACCTGGACACTCCAGGTCCCGCCGGAAGACACGATCGTTGCCGCTAGATCCGCGGCGCCTTCCTTCAGCTTGATCGTGGTGGTCTTGTCACCGGTGCCGGCGATGGTCACCGGATTGATGGCGACGTTCGATCCGGCGGCCGGCTGGGTGATATCTGGAGTGGCCGGGGCGACGACCCGATCGGTGATTGCCCCGCACATCCCACTGCAGGTTCCACTGGGAGAGATCGAGGAATGAGGCGTGCAGCGATACAGAACAGTGCCTCCGGTGAAATCCACCGAGTAGGGGGGACTGGTCGAGTTCATCATCGAAGAGGAAAAGGTTTGATCGCCCGCGTAGCTCACGACATTGTGAGCGCCGGCGGTGACCGTCCACTGGATGGTGTCTCCGGCCACCGCGTGGACGACGGCCGGGTTATAGAAGTTGTTCCCAACATTGACATCGTGGGTGACGACGGCATGTGCGGGAACAGGACCCGGGAAGACGCCAAAAATTCCGGCCAGGCCCAGGATGATTCGAAGAGTTCGCATGAAGGGTCATGTTCGACCCGAAGGCAGGAAAGTCCTCCCTTATGTGCAGGAGTGGAGCCCAACGACGTTGAATGCTCCCAGGAAGGACGATGACCGGCGGCCGGGGGGAGCAAAATGAGGCTTGGAGGCACACAGCGACGGCCGGGGTCCGGCGCGGGCCTAGTCGGCTTGCTGGCGTTGACGATCGCGTATGGCCCGGCCGGCGCGGACCCGCTCCCCCAGATCGCTCGCGGCCTGGTTCCACCCGCCGGGTTCGCCGTGACTCCCTGGGCGGCCGTTCCGGCACCCACCAGCCTGGCCTTCGGACCAGGCCCCGGCGCCGGTCCCGACCGGCTCTACGTATCCTCCGCCGACGGCAACATTTACGTCGTCGACGACTTGGGCGGCCTGGGCAGCGTCCCCACGATCTTCGCGACCGGGCTTAGCCAGCCGCTGGGTGTCGTGCTGGACACCGCCGGCACGCTCTACGCCGCAGACAGCTTCACAGACCAGTTCGGCCTGATCTGGGGGCGTGTGCGCGCCTTCCGGGACACCAACGCCGACGGTGTTGCCGACACCGACGAAGTCGTCGTCACCGGGCTGCCCAACGGCCGGCACAACACCAACGGCATGGCCTTCGGACCAGACGGATTGCTGTATGTGACCAACGGCAATCGCACCGACGACGGCATCGAGTGCGGCCCAGACCTTCTGGGTGTCGATTGCCCCGCGCCCGAGGTGCGGCTGTACTCCGGTTCGTTGCTACGCATCGATCCGTCCCGCCGCAATCAGATCTTGGACGACGTGTCTGTGGTGGCGACGGGAATGCGCAATGTCTACGACGTCGCCTTCCGGCCGTCGGAGCCATCGGTTGCCTACATCCCGATGAACGGTCCGGACGATCCCGCCGCCGATGACCTGCTGTATCGCACGGATGTCGGCGATGCCGTTACCGACGACTTCAAGTTCCCATCCTGCCTGTACAACCCACACACGAACCCCTTCACGCCGCAGGGGCTGCCCGACGACCACTCCGGGCACGGGGCCGGCCTGACGCCGCAGGACAACCTGAACCCGGCGGTGATCGCGCAGTTCGGATCCTGCCCCGTGGATACGGTGAAGCGTCCGATCACAACGTTCGGTGGCCACGTCAGCGCCAACGGGCTTGCGTTCGCTCCCGGCGCGTTCGCGCCTGAGTACACCGGCGACCTGTTCGTGGCCGAGTGGGGAAACCTGTGGGGCCTTGAGGACGGCCACGTCAGCGGTCACAAGATCATGCGCGTGAACCTGGGGTCCGACGGTCTTCCGGAGGGCGGCCAGATCGGTGCGGAAGAGTTCGCAACCGGCGGTCTGCCCCTGGACCTGATCTTCGGAGGCGATGGAGCCATGTACGTCGCCGACATGGCGCTTGGGATCCTGCGGCTCGCGCGCATTCCGGCCGCCTGACGGTACCCTGGCTGGACGCGCGACCAACAAGGTGTTCGCGCCGGGGGAAGGGGGATACCGTCGTTGGGCTCGTCCACATCAGTCTCGCTATCGCAGGACCATGGCACGACCGGGCTTGATGTGGGCATCGCCTACGACCTGAAGCCGCCGGGTGCTACGGGTGCAACCGACGATGCGTTCGAAGAGTACGACTCCGAGACTACGGTCGAAGCCATCGCCGACGCGCTGCGCGCAAACGGCCATCGGGTGCGCCTGCTGGGCGGCGGCAAAGAACTGGTTCGCGCGCTCATGGACAACCCGCCGGAGATGGTCTTCAACATGGCCGAGGGTTTCGGCAGCCGCGGCCGCGAAGCGCACGTCCCGGCGGTTTGCGAGATGCTGGGCATCGCGTACACGGGCAGCGACCCGCTGACGATGGCAGCGACGCTGGATAAGCCGACGGCCAAGCGGATCGCCGCGGTGGCCGGCGTCGCCACCCCTGCATTCGAGGTGGTGGATTCGGTCCCGGTTTCATTGAATCTTCGGTTTCCCGTCATCGCGAAACCGGCCGCCGAGGGATCGGGCATGGGTATTACTCAGTCGTCACGCTGCGAGGATCTGGCGTCGTTGCGCACCCAGGTCGGGCGGCTGCTCGAGGGCTATCGCCAACCCGTCCTGATCGAAGAGTTCTGCCCGGGGGCCGAGCTCACCGTCGGGATTCTGGGGACCGGGACCGACGCGCGGGCGATCGGCGTGATGGAGATGGTCCCGAAACAGCGACCGGTGGAACAGTTCGTCTACTCGGTCGAGATGAAGCGCTTGGGCTTCGATGCGATCGAATACCGTCCCGCGGATCCCGCTGATGTCGCCCTCGTCGCCGAGCCGGCGTTGGTCGCCCATCGCGCCCTGGGCTGCCGTGACATCTCTCGCGTGGATCTTCGTCTGGACGCCAACGGCGCCCCGTCGTTTCTGGAGATCAATCCCCTGCCGGGTCTGGCCCCCGGATGGGGTGACGTAGTCTTGGTAGCCGCGATGGCAGACATCTGCTACGACGAACTCATCGGCTCGATTGTGCACAATGCGTGCACGCGCCTGGGGCTTTGAGTTTGCCGCTGCGCGTCGCGATTCTTTACAACGAGCCGGCGCCGCCGGATCCCGATGAGGACCTGCGCATGTACGAGGCGAACATCGCGCTCTACGACGCCGTCGAGTCGATGGCAACCGCCTGCCGGGAGAACGGATGGGAGCCGTTCTCGGTTGTTGCCGGCCCAGACCCTCGGGACGTCCTTGCGGCCGCGGCCAACACCGATGTGGTTGTCAACTTCGTCGAGGCGATCGGCCCGGACGCACGGCTGGAGGCGGCCGTCGCCTGGTTGCTGGAATGGACGGGAACCCCCTTCACCGGCTCGGGCGGCCTTGCGCTGTCACTGGCCTTGCACAAAAACCTGACGAACGCGTGCCTGGCCGCCGCCGGCGTGCGCGTCCCCGCCGGATGCCTGCTGGAAGACGCGGCCGCAGATCCGCTCCCATTGCTTCGCTACCCGTTGATCGTCAAGCCGTCCCGCGAAGATGCCAGCCTTGGGATCGAGGCGGGCAGCATCGTGGCAGACGAGACGGCTGCGCGCGCACAGGCCGCGCGAGTGATCCGGCGATTCGACCAGCCGGTGGTCGTCGAAGAGTTCATTGAAGGACGCGACCTGACCTCGGCACTGGTCACCCGGGGGGGCGGGTCGGGCCCGCCCCAGATCTTGCCGGTGCGCGAGTTCGCCTACTCCAACCCCCCACCGGGACGGCCGAACATCCTTACCTACGACTCGAAATGGGACGAGCAATCGGTTGACTTCCGCACCTCTCCGGCCGCTGTGCCTGCGAACCTCCCGGATGATGCACGCGAACGGATCGCGTCGGCAGCGCTGGCCGCCTGGAACGCGCTGGGGCTACGCGACTACGCCCGCGTGGACATGCGATTGCCGGCCGACGGTCACCCGGTGGTCATCGACGTCAACGCAAACCCCGACCTGTCGTCCAACGCCGGGCTGGCCGACACCGCCGCGCAAGCCGGCATCTCTTATCCGGATCTGGTCCGGCGGATCGTGGAAGGAGCGCTGGACCGTGGACGTCCGTCTTCGCGCCCTGTCGCCTGACGATCGGCCCGCGCTGCGCGCGATCCTTCAAGCAACACCGGAGTTCACCGACGAAGAAGTTGCCGTGGCGCTGGAGCTGATCGACGATCTGCTGGGCGGCGGCGATCATTACCGATTCGTAGTCGCCGTCGTGGACGGCGTCGTCGCCGGCTACGGGTGCTTCGGACCCGCCCCGATGACCGATGGCGTTTGGGACATGTACTGGCTGGTCGTCGATCCGTCGCGGCGATCCGAAGGCCTGGGCACGGCGCTGCTTCGCGCAAGCGAAACGGAGGCTGCCCAGCTCGGCGCTCGGATGATGCTGATCGAAACCGCGTCGAAGCCCGAGTACGCCGGCACGCGCCGCTTCTACGAGCAAGCCGGCTACTCGGAAGCTGCGCGGATCGCGGACTACTACAGCGCCGGCGACGACAAGATCGTGTATCGCAAGTCGCTTCCGTGAAACGTCAGTGGCGCTCGCGGATGGCCGCCTCGACGGCGGCTCGCAGCGCGTCGTTGCGGCCCAGCAGATCCATGAACTGGTCGCGGCGCAGGGTCAGGAGCATGGTCGGCGTAAGCGTTCGTACGGTCGCTGTGCGGCGCGCGTTGCGGACCAGCGCCACCTCGCCAAAATGATCGCCGTCGTCCAGCGTCGTGACCCGCCGACGCTGCCCCTCAATGGTGCGCATGACCTCGACCTTGCCGTGCGCAATCAGGTAGAAGGTGTCCGCGGGATCACCTTCGGCGAAGACCTCACGACCGACATCGAACGAGCGAGGGACCAGCATCGCTGCGACGCCGGCCAGCGCTTCGGCGTCGATCAGCGATAGAACCGGAATGTGGGCCAGCCGCTCGGCCGCGACGCGCGCCGATCCGTCGGAAGTGTCCAGCACGATACCGGCCTGCTTTTCCCACAGGCGCCGGTAAAGACCGTCGCGCTGGATCAGCTCGACGTGCGGCCCACTCTCTTCGATCCGACCTTTGGATACGACGTAGATCACGTCGGCATGCGCCACGCTGGACAGGCGATGCGTCGCCGAGAGCAGAGTGCGGCCACGGCGCAGCCGGTCGATAGTCCGATTGAGCATCGACTCGGTGCGTGGATCCAAGGCGGAAGTTGCCTCGTCCAGGACCAGAAGGTCGGGCGAGCGAATGATCGCGCGCGCCAGCGCGATCCGTTGGCGCTCCCCGCCCGAGAGGCGTCCCCCCCTGTCGCCGGCGACCGTGTCCAGCCCGTCGGGAAGCGAATCGACAAACTCTTGGAGTTCCGCCAGCCGGACGGCTTCGTCGACATCGGCATCGGTCGCCTCGGGGCATCCCAGGCGCACGTTCTCGCGGATCGTGGTGTTGAACAAGACGTTGTCTTGAAACACAACGCCGACTCTGCGGCGCCATGACGCCTGCAAGATGGCCCGCAGATCGACGCCGTCGGCTCGGATCGTGCCCGAGTCGGGGTCGTGAAAGCGCAATAGCAACCTGACGAGCGTGCTTTTGCCCGAGCCGCTGTGCCCAACGACGCCGACGAACGATCCGCGATCGATCCCAAC
>JBKKBA010000269.1:0-2512 GCA_046714275.1 Actinomycetota bacterium | reverse complement strand
CTCCGGCGGCGCGCGTATCCAGGAGGGCGTCGAGTCGCTCGCCGGGTACGCCGACATCTTCACCCGCAATGTCCTCTCGTCGGGGGTCGTGCCGCAGATCAGCGCCATCCTCGGGCCGTGCGCCGGCGGCGCCGTGTATTCGCCGGCGATGACCGACTTCGTCTTCATGGTCAAAGACACCTCGCACATGTTCATCACCGGACCAGACGTGATCAAGACCGTCACCGGCGAAGAGGTCACCTTCGAAGAGCTTGGCGGAGCCATGACGCACGCGTCGAAGTCCGGTATCGCGCACTTCGTCGCCGAAGACGAAAAGCACTGCCTTCAGATGGTGCGCTACCTGGTGTCGTTCCTTCCCTCGAACAACCTGGAGTCGCCGCGCTTCTTCCCGGGCACCGACTCGCCGCAGCGCCGCGAAGAGCGGCTGGTCGAACTGATCCCCGACACCTCCAACCGCGCCTACGACATGCACGAAGTCATCAAGCTGATCGCCGACGACGCGGAGTTCTTCGAGGTCTTCCCGCACTACGCGCAGAACATCCTCACCGGGTTCGCACGTCTGGACGGGCACGTCGTCGGGATCGTCGCCAACCAGCCGATGCATCTGGCCGGATGCCTGGACGTGCACTCGTCCGAGAAGGGCGCGCGCTTCGTTCGGACCTGCGACGCGTTCAACATCCCGCTGGTCGCTTTCGTGGACGTGCCCGGCTTCCTGCCCGGCACCAATCAAGAATGGGAAGGAATCATTCGCCGCGGCGCCAAGCTGCTGTACGCCTTCAGCGAGGCGACGGTGCCGCGGATTCAGGTCATCACCCGCAAGGCATACGGTGGCGCCTACGTCGTCATGAACTCGAAGTCGATCCGGTGCGACATCGCCTTTGCCTGGCCGACTGCCGAGATCGCCGTCATGGGCCCCGAAGGCGCGGTCAACATCGTCAACCGCAAGGAACTGGAGAAGGCCGGTGACAAGGCCGCCAAGCGCGCCGAGCTGATCGCCGAGTACTCCGAGAAGTTCGCGAATCCCTACATCGCAGCCGAGCGCGGCTACGTTGACGACGTGATCGATCCGCGCGACACACGGCCGCGACTGATCGAAGCGCTGGCGATGCTGCGCACCAAGCGCGAGACGCTACCGCCGCGCAAGCACGGGAACATCCCGCTGTGAGCGACGCGCCCCAGATCCGAGTTACCGCCGGCAACCCCACGCCGGATGAGGAAGCGGCAATTCGCGCGGCGATTCTGAAGATCTGGCGCGACGACGTGGCCGCGGCAGCGAAGTCATCGGGAGAGTCGGCCTGGGTCGTTGCCGCCCGCGCCGCGTCGCTGCGCACGCCCGTACGCGAAATGCCCGGCCACCACGCCTGGACGCTGTCACTGCGATTCGACGCCGGCTCGGTCACCACACGCCGGACGGGCCGAGGCGACTCGAAGTAGGCGCTCAGGCGCTTTGCGGGCGGACGCGGACGCGGACGCGGAAGCGGCATTGATGGCGTCTGCTTCCCTGAGCCCGGCGAGCGGTCAGGGGGAGGATGCGATCGGCCGGCGTGCGTGCTCTGCGCACGCCGTGCGCCGTCCCGGGCTTCGCTTTCTTGCTCCGGGTTCCGATCTTGCATCGCATTGGTGCCAAGGAAGGGTCTCCTAGATAAAGTGAGTGCATCCCCGCTGATGCTGTTATCGGCACGGTATGAAACGACCTGAGTCTTGGTCCAGACCCATTTGGGCCGCCTTTCGCAGACTTTTCGCGCGCAGAGGACAGAAAACGGGCGAGCAGCCGGCCCGGGCTTGCCCCGCTGAGTCAGCGCAGGCGCTTGCGGTGCGAATCCCAGCAGCCGCGGTGCCAGTGCCGGCGTCCCTCCTCGTCGTCGGGGCGCCAGGCGACGACGTGGGCGGTTCCCTGCTTGATCTCTTGGTTGCAGCCGGGACACCGGTATTCCTTCACGGCTCGCACCGGTTGCACGGTCTTGACGATCCAGCCGGGAGGTCCGACCAGCGTCACGTCGGGGTTCAGGGCGCGTTCGTCTTCTTCGGCGTCGGCCAGCTTGCGCGCACGCCGCACGTGATCCGGAAGATTCTTTCGACCCATGGCAAGATCGCATCGTAGCGGCGGCCCCGCTACCATGCCCGCCGCAATGGGCGCCGCATTGATTGCCATCGTCGTGTACCCGCGGTTCACCGCGCTGGACGCCGTCGGCCCGTACGAGGTGCTGTCGCGCGTCCCCGGCTACCGCACGATGTTCGTCGGGCAGACTTTGGAACTGGTGAAGGCGGATCAAGGCCTAACCCTGAAGCCGGACGGCACGTTCGCCGGTGTGCCGCAGCCGGCCGTGCTGGTCGTGCCGGGCGGACCCGGTCAGATGGATCAGATGGAGAACCGCGCGCTGATCGGCTACCTGAAGCGCGCCGCTTCGTCGGCTCAACTGGTCGCATCGGTCTGCACCGGGTCGCTGCTGCTGGCGAAGGCGGGATTGCTGGAGGGCCGCCGCGCGACGACGCACTGGCTGGCGATGGATGC
>JBKKBA010000268.1:0-4429 GCA_046714275.1 Actinomycetota bacterium | reverse complement strand
CGATACGACCACCTGGTTTCGTGACCCGGACCATCTCCTTGGCGACGTCGAAGGGCTTGGGAGCAAACATGGCGCCGAATACCGAGAGTGTTAGGTCGAACGAATGGTCGCTGACCCCTTGCAAGTCGCACGCATCTCCCTCTTGGAATGTCAACCGGCTGAGACCCGCCTCCGCAGCTCGCTTGTTCCCGGCGTCAACCAGGTTCTGAGCGATGTCGATCCCGACAACTTCGGCCCCCAGTTGAGCAAGAGGGAAAGCCGTCGTGCCATCTCCGCACCCAAGGTCCAAGACCCGCACCGGCGTCGTTATCCCTAGAGACTGAACAAGGGCTTCTCCGGACCGACGCATCAACGCGGCAATCTTGGTGAAGTCACCCTTCTCCCACAGTGCTTTGTTCGGATTCATGGTCCCTCTCTCTGATGTCTCAACCTGAGTCCAGCCGTCCGATCGGCCCCGCCGTCTGCTGCAGCGACCAGTTCTACGGCGACGCGACCTAGGCTAGTCGATATCCAGCCATCTGGGTTAGTCCGTGCAACGACTTGGGAGTTTACGCTGGCCGTACGCACTGACTCAGGGGAGACTGACCGATCAAGGGATCGCACCACGACGTGATCACGGTTCCTAGTCACGAAGTCCACCACTCAACCGCCGCGGGTCTCCAGGAATAAGCCCCAGCTTTCAAGGCTTGGCGACACGCGCACGTGACCCACGACGACGTAACCGAAGTGCTCGTAGAGCCCCACATTCTGCTCCCGCTCTGTCGTCAGCAACACGCCACACGAGGTCGGATCCTCAGCCGCCATCCGGCGAACTGCTTCGAGAAGAGGCCGAGCCAGGCCCTGCCCGTGGTGAAGACTTCGAACGCCGATCATGTTGAGGTAGTGGTGCGGCGCATCGATCTGAAAAGTCTTCGTCGCGTTCACGTAGGCGTCATACCGCCCTCTCACGTCGTCTCCAAGATCGCGCCAAGTCTTGTCGGCCATTGCGGCGGGCCCGATCCTTTCACCCCTTTCCTCGAGCATGGGCGCCACGGCAGGATCGTCCGCGAGCAATGAGAACAGCGGCGGCTCGTGCGCGATCGCTCCTCGGAAAAGATCGGGACGTTCGGCAGCCAGACGAAGCGTGATCGAGGCGCCGAACGAGTTTCCGGCTATCCGCGCCGGCGTGAGTGCCAGTTCTTCGATCAACGCTGTCGCCGCCGCGGGCTTACTGTGGACGGGTGCGCATCACTCCTGATGCTTAATGATGGCCTCAGATGGTGATAGGATGGCGCAAGATGAGAACGACGGTGAATCTCGACCCGGACGCGCTCGACGCGGCGCGGCGTGCGCTTGGGACCGACGGCGTGAGTGAAACGGTGAACGCCGCGCTCAGCGACGTCGCCCGGCGTGTGGCGGTCGGGCGGTTCGACGTGCGGCTCTTCGACGTCACCGATGACGACATCGCTCTGGCCCGACAGGACCGCCTGGAGACGGACCAAGGTTGAGCCGGCCCAGGTCGGTTGCCCCGCTATCCGGGCCGCATCTCGCCGATAGCACCGTCTGGAGCAAGGTGCGTCACCGCGAACGGCCCGATCTGGCCGACTGGTTCAACCGAGAGGTTCATGAGGGCAGGATCCTCGTGTGCGAGCCCGTGGCGCTCGAACTCCTGCGCAGCGCGCAGAATGCGGCCGCCTTCAGCACGCAGAGCGGGTTGCTCGATCTCCTCGCATCATGTCCGGTCGGCCCCAGAGAGTGGCGTCGGGCTCGGGCCGTGCAGTCCCTCCTCGCCGCTCGGGGGCAGCATCGCGGCGTGCCGCCGCAAGATCTGTTCATCGCTGCAGCGGCAGAGTCCGCGGCCGTTCCGCTGCTTCACTACGACCACGACTACGACCTGATCGCGGATGTCACGGGGCAGCCGGTCCGCTGGCTTGCTCCTGCCGGCGACCTTCCCTGAGGCCCTCCATTACACGCCACGTAACTCTCCGCCTGCTTGCTCATCTGCTAGTCCAAGCATCGCTTGATCCTTGTACTCCCGGCGTCCGATGCCGTGAGCCTCATACCAGTGCACTATCGACGTTATTCGGGACGATAGGGCGCTTCTGTTTCAAGTTCGCCTACATATTCTGGAAGATCAACCTGTTCCAGCATCTGGCGAATCGCCTGCATCTCGCCTGTGTGATACCAGTAATGATAGGTAATTCGTCGCAGCGCCGAACCGATGGTTTGCCCAACGGATTCCCCGTCGCGCAACAGTTGGGTCTGCAAGATGTCCGTGGTCAAGGTATTCAGGAAAGGATCGGCCGCGCGCGTCACCTTCTGCCACACATCCAACATCTCGCTGAAAGTTGGCGTGCTCATCGGGGCTCCGTAGGCGAAGAGTTCGTTCAAGTGCGGGAACGGGATTTGACCCTGACCAAGTTGCAGCCAATAACGTTGTTCATGCCATGCCAGGTGGCCGACGGTCCAGCTAATGCAATTCATTCGACCGAAGTGACGGGTTGCGTCGGCTGGAGAGACGCCTTCTAGCCCCCGCGCCATCTCGGCGCGCGTGAACGAGAACTGATCGACAAGCGGGTGAGTCACGGAAGCGCCACCAGCACGGCGTCGTTCGGGGGGAAGTCGCTGGACTGCTTGCCCGGATGGCTGAAGCGGACGATGCCGCCGGTGTCGATGATGAACGTGCCGGCAAGCTGGAACGGGTCTCCGACGATCGCCTTCGTGCGGTGCCCTTCCTGGAACGCCGCCAGTCCCGCTGCGATGATCGTCGGATTGAAGATGATCTGCCCGAGCGTCCCGCGCGCCAAGCCCCACGCCACGTACGCATCGCGGCTGGGATCCGAGTAGATCGGGAACGGGTAGGGTCCGTTCGCTTCCAGGAATGCCGCGCGATCTTCGACGTCGCCCATGGCGACGCAGACGATGTCCGCGCCCTTGGCTCGAAACTTTTCCGCGTCCCGGCGCAACTGCGCCAGGTGATGCCGGCAGAACGGTCAGCCGTAGTGACGCAAGAACACCAGCGCCGCGGTCTGCTGCGCCCACTGGTCCTTCAAATGGATCGTCGCGCCTTCGTCGCCCAGCACGATCGCATCCGGCGCAAGGTCACCGGGTTGCGGTGCCTGCGGCTGCCGCTCGGGCATTTTCGCTATCCCTTCCGCCGGGTCCTCGCCCAGGTCTTCCAGCGCCTGCTCTAACAGTCGCGACGCGTAGAACCGCGTGACCTCCGGAGAGTCGCCCGAAACTCCGAACGCCGCCAGTTGCTTCAGCTTCTGGACGGCATTCGGCGCCAGCGACAGCTCGAACTGCTCTGCTTCGGGGCGGTTCAGGAAATCCTGAAGGGCTTCGCGCCGGTCCTTGGTCATGGCCGGCGAAGGATACGCCAAGTTTGGGTACTCTTGCCGGTGAGATGACCGTAGCCGTGACCGATGCCCAGTTCGCGACCGCCGTCGTGGAGCAATCCCGGTTGCGCCCGGTCGTCGTTGATTTCTGGGCGACGTGGTGCGCGCCGTGCCGGCAGTTGTCCCCCTTGTTGGACCGGATCGGCGCGGAGCACACCGGCTTGGTCGACACGCTGAAGATGGACGTGGACGCCAACCCCCAAACATCGTCGATGCTGAGCATCCGCTCGATCCCGACCGTCGTCGCGTTCAAAGACGGCCGGCCCGTCGATGCGTTCCTGGGCGCGCAGCCCGAACAGGTCGTTCGCGACTTCTACGCCCGGCTGCTGCCCAGCGAAGATGATCTGCTTGCCGAACAGGCGTCGTTGCTGGCGCCGGAAGATGCCGAGCAGAAGTTGCGCGCCATCCTGAACCGGGACCCGGGCCATCGCGGCGCGATCCTGGCGCTGGCCCCGATCGTGGACGCCGAGGAAGCGCTGGGGTTGCTGGCGCGGATTCCCGAAGACGACGACACGCGCCGCATCGCCGCCCAGATTGAGATCGCGCGCGGAGGCGCCGGCGCGCCCGAACCCGTGAAGCAGGCGATCGCGCTGGCCGCAAGCGACCGGTACGAGCAGGCATTGGAGGAGCTTCTGAAGCTCGTCCGGGCAGATCACGATCGGGATGCCGCGCGGCAGGCGATGCTGGACATCTTCGCCGTGCTGGGCGACGACCACTCACTGGTGGTCAGATACCGCCCAGAGCTGGCCAGCGCCCTGTTCTAAGGCCCGTCCTGGCGCCGGGCATCGACCACCGACGGCGTCCTGATCGTCGGCAACCTCACCGTCTAACGGATCGTGGATCGGCCCGAGCCCGCCGAAAACGGCAGGCTCACGGGCGTCCAGGATCGCGTAATCTGAAGTCGTGACTCTCCCCATCCGGAACGTTGCCTTGGTTGCGCACGTCGACCACGGCAAAACGACGCTGGTCGATGCGATGCTGCGCGCGACCGGTGTCTTCCGTGCCGGCGCGGCCACCCAGGACCGTGTCATGGACTCCAACGACCTGGAGCG
>JBKKBA010000267.1:0-4872 GCA_046714275.1 Actinomycetota bacterium | reverse complement strand
GCGATCAGGCTGTCCGGCGAGCCGCCGCTACCGAGCTTCAAGCCTCACCTCTGTGCCGCCCAAAGCGATCGGCCGCGGCGGGGATTTTACAACGTCTGGTCCGGCCTTTGATCCGCCTTGGCTCTGCCCTTCTAATAGCAGGGCGAGCGCGCCGAACGCTTCCCGATCGAGCCGCCGGTCGAGCCGATGCTCGCCAAGCTCGCCGACGCGATCCCCGAAGGCGACGGCTGGCTGTATGAGCCCAAGTGGGACGGGTTTCGCGCGATCGTGTTCCGCGACGGCGACACGTGGCGTATCGACAGCCGCAACAAGCTTCGTCTGGACCGCTACTTCCCCGAACTGATCGATGCACTGGCCCCCTGCCTTCCAAACCGATGCGTCGTGGACGGCGAGATCGTCATCCCAACCGACAAGGGCCTGGACTTCGACCTGCTTCAGCTTCGCCTGCACCCGGCGGCATCACGCGTCGCCAAGCTTGCGCAAGAAACGCCAGCTTCCTTCGTTGCGTTCGACCTGCCGGCCGAAGACGACGACCTGCGTGAGCGCCCGCTGATCGAGCGATGCGAGCGGCTCCGTTCGGCGATTCGCCCCGGCCCGCAGTGCCTGATCACGTCGCAGACGAAGGACATCACGACCGCAGGCGAGTGGTTCGACCAATTTGAAGGCGCCGGGCTGGACGGCATCATGGCGAAGCAGGAATCGCTGGCCTATGTTCCCGGCAAGCGGCTGATGGTAAAGGTCAAGCACCAGCGAACAGCCGACGTGATCGTCGGCGGCTACCGCTTGTCGAAGGACGGCTCAACGCTTGGCTCTCTATTGCTGGGCCTGTTCGACGGCGACGGGAACTTGGTGTTCGTCGGCTTCACGTCGTCGATGTCGGCGGCCAAGAAGAAGGAAACGCTGGAGCTTCTGCAACCCCTTCGCGCGGACGCGTCGTTCGGGCAGGCAAGCGGGCCCGGCGGGGCCAGCCGGTGGTCTCAGGAAGACCGCGAGTGGTTCCCGCTGCAACCGAAGCTGGTGTGCGAGGTTGCCTTTGATCATCTTCAAGGTCATCGCTTCCGTCACGGCACCCGGCTGTTGCGGTGGCGACCCGACAAGGATCCCACAGACTGTACCTACGACCAGTTCGAACCGCCGGCACCCTTCAGCCTGGAGGACATCCGGACCCTGTCGTAGCCCTTCGTTCCGGTCGCAGTACTACGGCGCCCGGCGCTTCGCGCGCGACGGCGCGACGCGCGTTGGCTCACCTTCCGCTTTGGGATGGTGCGGCGGCCACGGCGCATCGCCAAGGCCTTCCCGCTCATCGCGCTCGGCCAGATCCAGCAACGAATCCAGCGAGTGGACGACGTCGTCGATCTCCTGCTGCGCATCTCCCCGCTCGGTCACGCGTGCCGGCACCGTCAGAATCGTCAGATCTGCCGGCTCGACATCGGGCACCTCGCTCCAATCGATCGGGCACGACACGCGCCCGTCCGGCTGGGGTCGAACCGAATACGCCGCCGCGATCGTGCGATCGCGCGCGTTCTGGTTGTAGTCGATGAACACCCCGTGCCGCTGCTCCTTCCACCACGCGGTCGTCACCAGAACTGGATCGCGCCGCTCGCATTCGCGACCCAAGGCCAGCGCCGCACGCCGCACTTCCGTGAAGCCCCATCGTGGCTCGATCCGAACGTAGACATGAATGCCACGCTTGCCGGACGTCTTCGGATACCCGCGCAATCCATGCTCGTCCAGCACTTCACGAACCAGCATCGCCACACGGCGTGCATCGGCAAACGTCGCCTCGGGCGTGGGATCGATGTCGATACGCAACTCGTCGGGGTGATCAACGTCGCCGGCGCGCACCGCCCATGGGTGCAGCTCCAAGCATCCCAGGTTGATCGCCCACGCCAGGTGCGCCGCGTCGGCCATCACCAGGAAGTCGGCGGTTCGTCCGCTGGGGAAACGCACCGTAACGGTCTGGATCCAATCGGGACGCTGCTCCGGGACGCGCTTCTGGTAGAAGAAATCCCCGTCGACGCCGTTTGGATGGCGCTTCAGCAGCGTCGGGCGCATCCCGCATCCCGTCAGCGCACCGCCGGCGACCGACAGCCAGTACCGCACCAGGTCGAACTTCGTGACACCAAGCGCCGGGAAGTAGATCTTCTGGGGGTTGGTGACGTTCACGTCGCGTCCGGCGACGCGCAAGACCTCAACGGAAGACCGGGCCATCGAGCGGAATGCTACCTCTCGCGGTTCTCTTTCGCCGCAAATTGCCGGACAAGTTGACAGCCCTTCACCGGCAATCGGCATTCCATACAGGAAGCGCAGCCCCGAAAGGCGAACCGTTGGGGAGAAAGCTTCACGGGGGGAGTGGTGAGAGGGCCGGCTTCAACGATCATCCGAGTCGCCTGTGCCACGGCGCTTGCATTGGCAGCGCTGGGCGGGGCGACGCCTGCGCGCGCCGGTTCCGCGACCGACCCGCGGCCCGACGCCGACTGGATCCTGTCGCTGCAAGTTGCCGGAGGACCCCACGACGGACTGATCGCCGCCAACACGCCCGCCGAACGCTGCATCCCCTACTTTTCGAACATGGCCGCCTCGGGACTAGCAGCCGCCGCGTACGCAACGGGGGACATGCGCTATGCGGAAGGAGCGTGGCGCTGGCTGGCCTGGTACGCAGCGCATATGGACGCGAACGGCTTCGTCACCGACTATGAGTACCTGGATCCGACCCCGGCCAACGGCATCGACGACCGGCAGTGGACGTCCACCGGCACCTATGACTCGACGGACTCATACGCAGCCACGTTCATCAGCGCGGTACGCGACATCTGGGTCGCGACCGGCGATGCGAACCGCGTCGGGGAACTGTGGCCGGCGGTGCGCAAGGCGGTCGCCGCCATCCAGGCAACGGCCGCGCCGGATTGGCTCACCTACGCCAAGCCGGGAAACACTCTGAAGTACCTCATGGACAACGTCGAGGTATACGACGGCTGGCGCGCGCTGCAAACGCTGGCGTCCGAGGTCGTCGATGACCCTGCGCTGCGAACGACTGCCGCGCCATGGCTCGCAAACATGCCGGCGGCGCTCGACTCGTTCTGGAACGAGTCGCAAAGCGGCTACGACATCGCCATCAGCGACCTGGGCGGTCACGATCTGATCGACTGGACTGAGTTCTACCCATCGGCGACGGCGCAAGTCTGGATGATCAACAGCGGTTTGGTCGCTCCTCCCCGCGCGTCGGCATTGCTGGACGCGATCGAGGCGACGCACCCATCGTGGGACCAGCCCTTCGCCCAGGACATCTTCGACAGCGACGAAGGCCGCCGCCTGGAGCCGGTGAAATGGTGGCCGGAATTTGCCGACGCCTTCGCGCGATCGGGGCGGACGTCGCGCGCAGAGGTCGGTCTTTCCAGCATGGTCACTGCGGCCCTGCAGACCAACCGTGGGTGGCCCTACCACAGCGGCAACGCCGGACGCATCGTCGTCCTTGCCGTCGCCGACCCGGTCACGTCTCTGCTGTCGGGCCCACCGCAGTTCAGCTCCTCGCCCATGTCCGCCTTCGCGTTCACGGGACGCGCCGGCCCGTCGCAAGGCTCCGTGACCTTCGAGTGCAGCCTGGACCAAGAGCCGTTCGTGGCGTGTGCGTCACCAGCGGCCTACGGGGATTTGACGCAAGGATCACACCAATTCCAGGTGCGGGCGCGCGACGGACTGGGCCGCATCGATAGCTCACCGTCCACGCAGACGTGGACCGTGGATTGGACCGCGCCGGTCGCAACCGTGACCGGCGGACCCGCCGACGGCACCGCCCCGCCGGCGACGCTGACCTTCGCGGCCACCGACAACGTGACGGCCACGCCGTCGCTGGAATGCTCACTGGACGGCGCCGTTTTTGCCGCATGCACCTCCCCCGCGACCTACAGCGCCCTGACGACGGGCACGCACTCCTTTGCGGTTCGCGCCCGCGACCAGGCCGGAAATGTAGGCGCCGTCGCCGCGCATTCCTGGTTCGCAGACGGCGTCGCGCCCGACACCGAAATCACCAGCGGCCCGCCACCGCTGATCGAAAGCGGACAGATCGTGATCGAGTTCCGCGGCGCCGACGACATCACAGCGACGCCCACGTTCCAGTGCAAGCTGGGATCCGCGCCGTTTGCCGTCTGCACCAGCCCCGTCGGCTACTCGACGGCGCAAGAGGGGGCTTTTGTCTTCCAGGTCCGCGCACGGGATGCGGCCGGTAACGTCGATCAGACGCCGGCCGCGCGATCATGGATCGTCGATCACTCGCCGCCGTCTACGGTCATCGTAGACGGACCGCCGGCGGCGACCAACGCGCGCGATGCAACGATCGTGTTCGCCGGATCCGACGGCGCCGTGCCGTCGAACTCGCTTCTCTACGACTGCAGCCTGGACGGCGCGCCGTTCACGCGCTGCACGTCTCCTCGCCGCCTGAGCGGCCTGCAGGACGGGGCGCACGCGTTCGAGGTTCGCGCCGTCGATTCGTCCGGCCGTGTTGACCCCACGCCCGCGCGCCGGAGCTGGCTCATCGACACGATCGCTCCGCAAACGCGGATCTTGACCGATGACGGTTCCGTGATCGCCGACGCACCGCCTTTCCTGTCGCGCTTCATCGAAGGAAGCGTCTCCGACGAGCGGTCCGGCGTTGAGCGGGTCGCCGTCACCTTTGCGCCCCCACCAGCCGCCGGCGGGCCGATTACCCTCACGGCCGAGATCATCTGCGACGCCCCTCACACGGCTTGTTCATGGCGCATCGCCACAGCTTTGCCCTCGGGCCGGTACCGAGTCTCCACCACGTCATGGGACCGCGCCGGTCGCAACCGTGACCGGCGGACCCGCCGACGGCACCGCCCCGCCGGCGACGCTGAC
>JBKKBA010000266.1:0-3246 GCA_046714275.1 Actinomycetota bacterium | reverse complement strand
GGATACACGCGCGGCATGATGCGCTCCTCGACGATCTCGTGGCCTAGCGCCGCGAACTCGTCGCGATGACGCCCCTTCACCAGCGCCAGCGCCTTCGTCTTCGAATTCTCTACCCCGCGCATGCGCTCGGTGCCCAGCACGCGGAACGCCACCTGCCCCCACGCGAAGCGCAGCATGTCGGCCACGCGATAGTAATCCCGCTCGTACATGCCTCGGGCCAGCAGGAACAGGCTGGATCCGGGGACCAGCGTCTTGTCCAGGTCAAAGAAGGCAGCTCGCATGAAGGCAGATTCTACGCAAGATCAAAGTTATCCACAGGCGGGGCAGCCCAACGGCCCCCGCCTTCCTGGTTGTTGTCGGTGCCCCCAGTTAGCCTGGGCGCACCATGAATGAGCGAATCTTTGCGGGACTGAACGATCAGCAGGCGGCAGCCGTCTCGGCTGTGCGCGGGCCCGTCTGCATCCTGGCCGGCGCCGGGTCGGGCAAGACGACCACGATCACGCGCCGAATCGCCAACCAGATCGCCGACGGCGCCTTCGCAACCGAAGACATCCTGGCCGTCACGTTCACAGACAAGGCCGCCAAGGAAATGGCCGAGCGACTCCGGCGCATCGGCGCGCCCGCCGTCCGGACGCGCACCTTCCACGCGGAGGCGCTGGCGCAGTACCGCCGGTTCTCCTCGGACACGGCCGAGATCGTGCCCTCGAAGGGCCAGATCCTGGCGCCGCTGATCGCCCGGCTGCCGATGCCGCACAAGTTCACCTCGGTGCGCGACGTCGCAACCGAGATCGAATGGGCCAAGAACCGCTGCGTGCCCCCGGCGGGCTACAAAGAAGAGGTCGAGCGCGACGGGCACGTCACGCCGGTTCCGGCCGACCTGATGGCCGGCATCTACGGCTCGTACGAACGCAAGAAAGAGCGCGCCGGCCTGATGGACTTCGAAGATCTGCTGGCGCGGACCGTCGACATGCTGGCGACGGATGCGCGAGCCCTGGGCGCCGTGCGGGCGCGCTATCGCGCGATCACGGTGGACGAGTATCAGGACGTGAACCTGTTGCAGCAGACATTGCTGCAAGCGTGGCTGGGCGACCGCGATGACCTGTGCGTCGTCGGCGACGACTATCAGTCGATCTTCGGTTTCACCGGTGCCACGCCGCGCTACCTGCTGTCGTTCCCGGAGCGGTATCCCTCGGCGCATGTGGTCCGCTTGACGGCCAACTACCGATCCAGTCCCCAGGTTTTGGCGACGGCGAACCGGCTGGTTCCCAAGCTGGGCGGATCGCCGAAGTCCCTGCGCGCCGTGCACGCCGATGGGCCGGAACCGGTCTTTCGCGAGCACAACACCGGCGCCGACGAAGTCGCCTGGATCCTTGCCCAGTGCCGGTCCCTGCGCAACAAAGGCGTGCCGTGGGAAGACATGGCGATCCTGTACCGGATCAACGGGCGGTCCGAAGACATCGAAGAAGCGTTTAGCAAGGATCGCGTTCCCTATCAGGTGCGTGACGGCGCGTTTCTGCGGCGTCCGGCCGCGCGCGGTTTGCTGGCGCGACTGAAGCGAGCCAACGACGGAGAGGGCGACGGGGACGTGGCGGGCTCGGTCGGCCGGATCGTGCGGGCGCTGGGCCTGGCGCAGCAGCCGGGCGACGATCTGGACCCGTCCGAGGCAACGCGTCAGGCGGACCTGGCGCGCTTGCTGGCGCTGGCCGAGGAGTTCCATGCCGCCCGAACGGCCGGCGGGGCCGGCTCCGATGGGGGCCGGCGTGCCGATGGCGATGCGTTCATCGCCGATCTGGAGCGGCGGTTCGCGCCCGACCGCGAGGGGCGCGGCGTGCAGATCTTGACGTATCACCGGGCCAAGGGCCTGGAGTTTGAAGCGGTGTTCCTGCCGCGCATGGAGGATAAGGAGCTGCCGTTCGCGCTGGCCAAGTCCGACGAAGACATCGCCGAAGAGCGCCGGCTGCTCTACGTGGGTATTACTCGAGCCAAGAAGTACCTGTTCGTGTCGTGGGCGGCGTCGCGCGAAGGGGAGCGGCGCCGGTCGCCGAAGCGATCCCCGTTCCTAGACGAGGTTCGTCCGCGCCCGGCTTCCTCCTCCGGCCCGGCGTCTCGATCGGGATCGGGTTCGGCTTCGGGATCGGGTTCGGCTTCGGGATCGGGCTCTCGGGCGGCTGCGCCGGCGAAGGCCACCGTTGGGGATGATCATCTGGCGTTGTTTGCCGCGCTCAAGGATTGGCGCCTGAAGGCCGCGCGCGACGGAGCCGTGCCTCCGTTCGTGGTATTCCACGATCAGACACTGGCGCGGATCGCCGAGAGTCGTCCGAAGAACGTGATCGAGCTGGGCCGGATCTCCGGAGTCGGCCCGACCAAGATCGCGCGCTACGGATCGGATGTCCTCGACTTGGTCGGCTCGCACTCCGCCTGATTCCCCCCGGCTCGGGTAAGTTGAGCCGGTGACGAGCTTGAAAACGGACGCGGAAACCAAAAAGGAAACGAAGCCACAGGCTCAGAGCCCCGGGCTGGGCGTGATTGAAGCCGGGGCGTTGATCCGGCGCGCGGCGAAGCGGCTGGCCGGGCATGCATCGCTGGACGGCGCGCTGGAAGACGCCGCCACCGCCGTTCGGATCGCCGATCTGGCCGGCGACGCAACCCTGATGCTCGACGCGCTGGAGATCCGCGCCCAGGTGCTGACCGGCATGGGCCGGGGGACCGCCCAGGATTGGTTTGCGGTCGAACGGGCCGCGCGCACGGCCGAGGACTGGGCGCGCGCGTCGGGAGCGCTGCGGATGCAGACGATGACGCTGCTGGACGACCATGCCGCCGATGCCGCCGCCCCGGCCACTCGCCTGGCCGTCTTGTCCGCAACGCAAGGTCTGGGCCACGACCTTGCCTGGGCCGAATCCGTTCGCGCCGAGATCGCGTTCGTCACCGGCGCGTGGGACGAGGCGCTCACGATCGCGATGCGCGCCATCGCCGTGGCCGGTCGAGCCGGCGATCCTCTGACGGCGCTGCGCGGCTGGCATGTGGTGATCCCGATCGCCTCGGAGCGGCGTGACGTGACTCGCCTGGGCCTGGCGTACTACCCGTACACGCTCCGCAGGCGCGCGGCGCCCGACTCGCCGTACCGCCGCGTGCTGGATGTCGCCGCGTTCGTTCGCTTCGACGCCGCGGGAATCTTGCCGGCCGCGCCGAAGCCCCCGGGCGCCCACGCGGATTCAGCGGAAGGCCACGATCGCGATCCGCGCGATC
>JBKKBA010000265.1:0-6703 GCA_046714275.1 Actinomycetota bacterium | reverse complement strand
CTCAACGAAGGCCGACGAATCGATCGCCGGCAACACCGACTACAGCGTCCGGCGCCTTCTGGAGCTCCAGCTCGCTCAACGAAGGCCGACGAATCGATCGCCGGCAACACGGTTGCCGCCATCGGTGGGGAATTCGGCGAGTCCCGCCGCTCAACGAAGGCCGACGAATCGATCGCCGGCAACACCCTACCTAACACGGAGGGTCGGGATCTCCCGTGGGATGCCACGCCGAGTGGCAAGATCGGACTCAGTTGGCCGCCCCGGGCGCCTTACGCTCTTCTATTGTCAAGGATCACCCGCGGTCCGGGCGATCACACGATCCAAGGGCGTCCCCACTGGTGTGGCGGCCCACGTCCGATCGAAGTTCGGATTTCCTCGAGAGATCCTAGGATACGGTACAGGCGAACGGAATCCAGGGAAGGGTCCATCACGTCTGCAAGTTCGTATGCAAGACGCTGAAGGGCGACTTCTGAGAGACGGCATTCGAAGACCGAGTATTGAACCCGTACGCCGTACGCCTCACAGACCTTCGCGATACGAGCGAGCCTCCGCTCTCCCTCTCGGTCGGTGGTATCGATGTCGTACGTGACGAGGACGTCCATCACGGCTCCAGCAGGTGTGGAGGGTAGGCGGGAAGATCGCCGCGAAGGTGGCGGGCGAGTAGAGTCGCCTGGATAGTTGGCAGGCTCCAGCGCGGAACGCGCTTGCCGAGCAAGCGATGAACCACTTCCTCGTCCTTAAATTCCTCATAGCCCTCAATGACGATCTCTCTCCCGTCGTCTGTCAGATAACACGCGCCGCCAAGCGTCGCGACGAAGTGCACCTCACGAACGCGGTGCAAGGTGATCATCTTGAGCGCGAACCGGTCGGCGGTTGTTGGCCGGAACTCCTCCAGAAGATCAAGCGACAAGGAGGGCCGCCCCGGGCGCAGGCCGTGTAGGAACCCTATCTGCGGATCCAAGCCAACCGACTCGAGCGCGCCGGTGATCTCTGTAAGGACCAGGGCGTAGGCAAAGCTCAGCAGCGCGTTCACGGGGTCGCGCGGCGGGCGTCTGGTGCGGCCCATGTAACGAAATGCCTCGGGTTCGCGAGAGAGGTGCGCAGCAACACCCTTGAAGTACCGCCGGGTTCCGTCGCCCTCCATCCCGCGAATGGCGTCCCCGTCGCGAGCGTCCGGCAAAGCGCGAAGCCGGTCTTCGATCGCGTGCTGTTGCTCGATGAGATGGCGACGATCCAACCCAGCGGTGTCCCACGACCACCGCTGCAGAAGCAGCCGATAGTTCTGTAGCTTCCCCGCCACGATCGTTCGCGCGAGACTGAGGCAGGACGCTACGTCGGTTGCAGCCCGGAGTTGCGCCACCCGGAGATGCACGTTTCCGCTCGTCGGCCCACCCACGACGAACCTCACCTTTCCATTCCGCCGCAAGGAGCAGATCCTGATGTTCCGCTCGACACACCGCGCCATCGCCTCGGTCGTGATCTGGCCGCTTCCCACCATCACGACGCCTTCAAGAGCGTTGAGCGGGACACGCGTGCGGCTCCCATCGGGACCCTTGACGAGAAGCGCTCCCTTCTGGAGGCCAACGGATGCACGATGATCCCGCACATACAGGGTGTTCAGGACCCGCATGCGAATACCTCGTTCCGCATGTAGTTCCTGATCTGGTTGTCGCGCGTCACGACGCCGGGAAGACAATGTCCTAGGAGCTGGCACTCGCCGCACCGGGCGTCGTTTGGAGCCACAGGTAGGGTCGTCTCGCTGAAGATCCCCCGGACGCGCGTGATCGTATCGATCGTGCGGCTACGCAATGACGCGTCGAGATCGACATGTTGCCGGCGTCTCGTGCCGGCGTACCAGACGAAGCCGCTAGGGACGGCGACCTCGATCATCTCCTCGAGACAGAGCGCTTGGGCGCAGACTTGGATGTCTGCAGCATCGCCGTGCCGGTAGCCCATCTTGTATTCGACCGGCGCGACCGCGCCCGATGGATCGATCTCGATAGCGTCCGGCCGCCCGGAGAGCCCCCAGCGCTCGGACCATAGGGGCACGCCACGGATCACCGTTTGCCCCCGCTCGACGCGCTGAAACCTTATATCGGCGCGGCGGTGTCCATACGAGCCCCGAACCGTGTGCGCACTATCCGACCAGACCCCATCGACGTGGATCAACGCACATTGACGCGGGCAATATGCGTAATGCTCCAGCGCCGAGATCGGGATGGGTTCGATCACGTTCGCCCCACCCGCTCCGCTCCGTAGCCCCGGGTCGGATCGCTCTTATCCCTGGCCTCATACGGGACAGATTGAAAGATTCCGGTGATGCCGAGCCGCCGGGTCGCCTTAAAAGAAGGATCCGCGTGAAGTCGATCGAGCAGCGCGTCGATCCCCCAAGTCCCGAGCGGCTGGGACCACACCGGCCATCGGAACGCCCCGCGTCGAGATGCCCTGTCCGTCCAGCCACGCTGCCGGACCTCCCGACCACCATTGCCCCGCGTTGGAAAGAGACTCAGCGCGACGAAGCAAAGACACTCGACGAGTGGATCTACCCAGTTGCCCGCATCAGGCTGCATCCCGGAAGGGAGACGACGCACGTCGAATCCTAGTCCGTTTGTTTTGACACGCGAGCCCGTTCCCTCAAGCGTCAAAGCAACCCGTTCATCCGGACATGGATCCGGAATCGCTTCCCTGCACCGAATGAGACGCGAATGAAGCGTTTCTCCGCGGGGCGCCCCAGGATCGAAGGCTCCATGCGGAAGATTATCGTCATTGCGCACCACCAGGTCGCTCACCGACGACGCCAGCGAATGGTCCCCGGCACCACGAGCCTTGCCTGCATTTTCCCGAAACGCACTGAGCGACACATTCCGCTTCAGAGAAGAAATCGCAAGACTGTCGAGGCTTCTCTTCGGTGGGAGGTTCTCCGCCACCATACGAGCCAGAGACAGGTCGCCATCGTGATCGAACTGAGCTACTGGGATCGCGGTGCCGGACCAGGAAAGCCGCGCTTCCGACACGAGGACCGTGATCCCGATCGCGGCGAGCCAACCGTTGAGCCAATCGCCAGGAAGTCCGGGAGCAACCGCGCACGCCATCAGGCCACCCCCGTCACGCTGGAGGCGACATGGTCGGCCTGTCGAACGATTGCTTCGAGCAGAGCGAGACCCCAGTAACCGTACCGTTCGCATAACGAGCGAAAGCGCGACGGCTGATCCCAATCGACTAGCGAGAGATCGCATATGACCTTAACTTCCGTTCCGCCGAATACCACCGACACGGGGACGGGATCGGGATCGTCGACCACCGTGACGAGTGGGCGCCCATGACCGTGGTGCGCGGAGATCAAGTGCAAGACCAAGTCGGGATCCCAGGGGACTTCGCCGGTTCCGGACAAGATCCACTCCGCGACGATGCGCGCACTGAGCAGTTCGTGGCGACCGCCCCTCGGCCACCCGGCCGCGACGCGCCGGGGCTCGATAAGATGAGGTTTAACGGCGGACTTGGCCACCGGTACCCCCGCGTCATTTTCGGGATCGAGCCATCTCTGGAACCGGGGATCGCGCTTGCCGAGGTCGTGCAGGTCACCCGCAGCCTTGACGCTGGGAATGAGTGCTTCATGAACACCGATGCAGCGCGCTATCAGTTCGGCCGTCTTGCCGACCGTGTCGAGATGCGCGGCAAGTGCGACGGAGCCCACATCGAAGCTGAGCTCTTCGAAAGCCTCGGCACGCACTTCGGCCCGCGTGCGCGGCTGCTCCACGTGACTCAAGAATGGAGAATTGTCCAAAGGCCGCGTTACGCCTTGCCCGAAGCCGTCGATGAACGCCTGCCATTCTTCTTCAGCCATCCAGGGATGCGGTTTCACTTCGCGGAGGATATCGAGCACCTTTGCAACCAGATCGCTCTCTTCGTCGGTGGACAAGTCTTCCTCGCCAGGATCGGCCAGGCGATCGAAAACGCCGCCCGGATCGAACCCGGGCGCAAGGTTGTTCAAGACCTCCGATGAAAGCGGGAGCATGCGGGCCTGCAACACCGAAGCATCCAGAACCTCTTCGTCCGCCCCGGGATTCCAACCGTTGAGATCGTACAGACCAAGTCTTGCAGGAAGAACAACCTGATCCCCGGGCCGCAAGCTTTTGACCGCGGTCGGTTCAAGTGTCGCCCGGTCGTCCGCGAGCCGGTGGACGTCCTCGACGCCGGCCTGCTCCAAAGATGCACGAAGTTCCCACAGCGGAAGATCAATCGATTCGGCCTGGCGCAGTCCGGGAAGCAGACGAACGCCGCCCTCAGGTAGACGGGCGCGCCAGCACACCGAGATCCGCGCGACATCGTCGCCGAAGCCTTCGAAGAAGAGGTGGACGGGAGCCTCGCCCGCGGGTGGGAGTGAGGTCTTCGCCCACTCCCACAGGTGCGCGTGCAGCAGCTCCCCCACCCGCGGGGGCACATCCTTGGGAGGTCCGAGAATCTGTGCGATCTGCGCCGGAGCGAGATTGACTGCGCCGCCGCCCGCCGCCGCAGTGAGCGCCTCCCAGACGGCAACCGGTTCATCGCCGTAGACAGGCCAGGTCTCGCGGTCGGACGGATGTACAACGGCCCCGGGTGCGTGATCCTTCGCGCCTAGGCGATTCAGGCGGCCCAGGCGCTGAATGAGCGACCGAACTCCCGCGGTCTCGGTGACCAGAGCGTCGAAGTCGAGATCGGCCCCGACCTCAAGCGTCTGCGTCGCAATGACGACCAGATCCTTCTGACGCACAGCATCCGCGGACCTCACGGCGGGCACTCCGACAACCGGGTCGACGAGGAGTTCGCGAACCCGCTCGGCCTCCCGGTCCCTCATCCTTCCGGTGGCCATGCGTATGTCGCATTCTCGTGCCCGCTTGGCCGAAAGGTGGTGCATCTCACCCGCCACCTCTCGTGCCGCCTTCGGAGTGTTTACGAACACGACGCAACTCGCGGCGCGATCGAACGAATCGAGCAGCTTCACCGCACATTCCGCCAACTTCTTGAACAACGACTTCTCAGTGCTCTCGTACAGTGCCACGCTCTTGGATGCGTTGATCCGTAGCTTGACGTCAGGGTGCTCATGGTCTTGATCGTCGAGATCAAACCGATCGTCGGACCACTCACCCGTGGCCGTGAGCGCCACAAGTACGGGACGGGTGCGCCTCGCGTTGACGACCGCCGACGGCTCGCCGATGTCGCATTGCTTGACCGTGCCCGATAACGTCAGCAGAGGCCGCGCCAGGTGCGCCTCGTCCAGCAAGACGAGCGCGTCGACTCCGGCGAGAGCGGCGTCCACCGGACGCATCGATGTACTGGTTCCGTACCCGCGGAAGAGCCATCGGCTCGCGAACATGGGAACGGTAGCGAAGATGATCGCCGGCTGCGACGGCTCCAGTGGCCTTGCACCGATGTCGGCGCCGCCGCGGAGCCGCGTGATCTGCAGCGGGCCATCCTTGGAACCGAACCGCGTCAGTAACTTCAGAGCTTCCGCGACCCGGCCAACAACCTCCGATGCGTGGCCTGCCATGTCCAAACCGGCGCCAAGCATGCTTGCGAGCCTCAGGCCGTGCGACCATGCCGCGTCCACGAGCAGGCGGCGGTTCACCACGTACCAGATTCGGGTCGGCGCGGTTCGATCCTGCGGAGGAAGGTCGGCCTGCCGCGCGAGCGCCCAGACGCCGATATCGATACATGAGGTCTTGCCGAGCCCGGTCGGCACGCCAATCTCCGACGGCCAGCCCAGTTCGGCCACTTGCCCGGCAAGGCGATCCTGCCACGGGAACGGATCGCGCCCGTGGATCGCGTGGTAGAACACCGCGAACGAGGGAAACTCAGTCATCGGGCGACTCCCCCACGGGAAGCATCAACCCGAGGCCGAACTGCCGTCCGCGGCCGATCACAAGCGGCCCTTCGATCCTTTGATCGAGCACAACGTCGAAGAATGAGTACGGATGCCGACTGCGACCGGCGCGGTGGACCTCCTCGGGACGTAGACGGGGCGATCCGGTCAAGAGAGGAACCGAACTACTCCGAAAATCGACGACGCGGCACGTGTGACCCGCATGCGCCAGCCACCGCTCGATCTCGCCGCGATCGGGTCCCGCGGAACCCCACCGTTCGTGGACCACAGGGAAGACCGAGGTCCAGCGACGCGACCGGCCAATCCAACGGCTGGGGAGAGCGCTCACGGGCCGTCGCTCCCCGCCATGCACCCGCACGGCGACTCGAAAGCGTTCGGAGCGCGACAGTTGTCGAAGGTGTCCCAGCGCCGATCGAACGCCGGCAACTACCAGGGGATCCACGCGCGGCGGCAACCACACCGCCGCGCCGTGAAGGCTGCCGGTGGAATGCCGGAAGCCGACGTCGGGAAGAGCGAGCCACTGAGCATGGTGGTAGCCGCGTCCCTCGAACCCATGGCCATGAAGGATCGGCGGAACGTCGTCGCTCCCGGACACGTGACGTTGATAGAGATCCAACACCGCCGCCCGCAGCGTCTGCGTGACGTCCAACATCCGGCGAGCGGGAACCGAGCCCTCAAACCTCAGCCAGAAGACAACCGGTAGCGGTCGCGGTTCGGCGCGCTCGCCCGGCGGGGCGTAACGAGCGCGTTCGGTTCGCAGCCACGTCCTTCGCACCGGCGCGGCGAGCCATTGCTCGTACCCTTTGTCCAAGATACTCGTGAAACCCGGGTATGGAACCGGGA
>JBKKBA010000264.1:0-3106 GCA_046714275.1 Actinomycetota bacterium | reverse complement strand
CCGGAGTCCGGATCAAGCAGCGTGCCGCCGTCCAGCAGGTCGATGAACGCGCGCACCTCGTTGTACTGCTGGTTATCGCTGGCATCGCCCAACTGAACGGCAAAGTCGAACGGGCGGCCGGTCACCGGGCCGGCCGCGATCTGGCTTGCGGCGCGGATCTGGGAGTTGATCAGCGCCGGGAGCAACGTGTCGTTCAGGCGGAAGGCCGACTTGGTTTTGATCTCCGTGCACTTATCGGTGAACTCGCCCCGCAGCGGGGACTCCTCGTCGGGAAGCTGGAAATCGGTCAGGGCGACGAACGAAAGGATGGGCGTCGAGTACTGCCCGGACTTCGGTTTCTGAAGATCGTCCCGAACGGCCAAGGGTTGCCCGGGGCCGCAGGTCAGCTTGCCGTCCTTGAAGACGATCGTGCCGTCCAGGGTCGTCAGTCCGCAGCGCTTCAATGCGCTGATGGTTTGGGCCGGCCGCACCTGAATCAGGACGGCCGCCAAGGCCAGGAGCGCAACGGCTCCCGCGGCCAGTCGCCGGGCGGACGATCGAATGGTCAGCGTGTACCTCCGATGAGCCAACGAGCGGGAGCCTGTGCTGGTTGTGGGTCGTTTGTGGGGCCCCCGTCCCGCTTCGAGGGTACCAGGGGGCATGAGGGGCGGCTGAGGGCGAAAACAACCGGATTCGACCGAAGCCAAACCTGCGCACTCGCGGCCATCGGCTCTTTCGGGAAGAAGCGAACGAACGGCTACTCTGGCTCGAGCGGAAGACCGGCGGGGATGGCGGTGAGCGTCGCCGTCAGTGAGGGGGGAGCCACGGGGCCGCGTTCGCGCGCCAGCCGGGCCCCGTAGCGCGCGGATTCGGCCGCCAGCCGGGCTGAGTCCCAGCCCAGGACGGCGGCAGCGACCTCGGGCGCCGGGCCTCCCAATCCGCCGGTACGGTCCAGCAGGGCCAGCCGGGTGCGGCGCGACAGGGCGTCGTCCAGGGTCACGGCCATTTCCCGCTGAACGGCCCAAGCCACTTCGGCGGCGGTCACCTCCAGCCCGTCCGCCACCGTGCGTGCCATCCCAGCGTCGCCCGCGATCAGGACGGCGACCTCCGTGGCTAGGTTCCCGTAGGCCTGCACCAGCCGCCGGGCTCCGGCAGGATCCGCGCCGGCCTGCGACAGCAGATCGGCGACATCGGCCTCAGCGTCCCGCACAGGCTTGGTCAACCCGATGCGAAGTCGATGCGTCTGGGACTTTGCGCGCGATCCCAGCCGCCGGCATGCGGCATCGACGGCATCCTTCGCCATCCGGCGAAAGGTTGTGAGCTTTCCCCCCGTGACGGAGATCAGCCCGGCGGGCGAGACGGTGATGGCGTGGCGCCGTGACAGGTCGGCGGTGCGCAGGCTTGCCGCTTCGGCGCGCAGGGGTCGCAGCCCTGCCCAGGCGGCCGTGACGTCGTGTGGAGTCAGGTCGGTCCCCATCCACTTGTTGATGCCGTGCAGAACGTATTCGACGTCGGCCGCGTCCACGGAAGGCGTATCCAGCGATCCGCTGTGGCCGGTGTCGGTCGTCCCCAGCATCACCCGCCCTCCCCAGGGAATCGCAAACAGCCAGCGGCGGTCTCGCGCGCCCGAGGGGACGATGCAGGCGGCGCCGATCGGCACGCGAGCGGTGTCTACCACCACGTGAATGCCCTTCGCCGGACGGATCGCGATCGTCGCGGTCGGATCGTCCAGCGCCCCGACTTCTCCGGCCCAGACGCCGGTCGCGTTGATCGTGGTCTTGGCTCGAACTTCGATGGTGCGCCCCGTCGGAACGTCGGTCACGTGCGCCGCCGCGATGTCGCCACCTGGGCCGCGCTCGAAACCCGATACGGCGGCGTAGTTCGCCGCGACCGCGCCGAAGGCGTGCGCCGCGCGGATCAGCTCGAAAACCAATCGGGCGTCGTCGGTGGAGGCGTCCCAGTAGGTCCACGCGGCCACGGCTTGCGCGGGATCCATCGTCGGAGCCAGCCGGGCGAACTCGGCCGGCCCGGCCTTGCGGTGCCGGGGGACTCCGCGGACGGCCGAGAGCACGTCGTAGACCGTCAAACCGATCGCGGCGAAACGAGACTCGCGGCCCTTGCGGAAGATCGGATAGAAGAACTGGACGGGACGGACCAGGTGCGGCGCCAGCCTGGCCAGCAGGTCCCGCTCGTGCGCGGCTTCCCAGGTCAGCCCAAAGTCGTTCTGTGCAAGATACCGAAGGCCACCGTGGATCAGCTTGGAGGACTTGCTGGACGTCCCGGATGCGAAGTCACCCTTGTCGATGAGCGCGGTTTTCAGCCCGCGCGAGGCCGCGTCCAGGGCGCACCCGGCGCCGGTGATGCCGCCGCCGACGATCAGCACATCGAAGGTCTCCCCGGCCAGCCGGTCCAGGTTCTCGTCGCGCGTCGTGGGGCCGATCTGCCTCATCGCGCCCGTATGATAGAGCGCGTTATGCCGGCGTCTCGGATCGATCGCGCGCGGGCGGCCTTGGTCGCCGCGGGATTCGACGCGTTGATGGTCGGGCCCGGCGCGGATCTGCGATACCTGACCGGGTACGACGCGCTGCCGCTGGAGCGGATGACGCTGCTGGTCATGCCCTCCGCCGCGGATCCGTTCCTGGTGGTGCCGGAGCTTGAGCGACAGCGCGCCGAGCAGTTCGTGGACGGCATCGAGATCGTGACGTTCCAAGAGACCGACGAGCCGGTCGCGCTGGTCCGGCGCCGCGTGCCGGGCAACACCGGATCGCGCATCGCCGTCGGGGACCGGCTGTGGTCGATGTTCCTGCTGCCGTTGCAGATGGCTCTGCCCGGTCCCTCCTGGGTTCCGGCCTCCACCATCCTTCGGTCGCTTCGGATGCGCAAGGACCCCGCCGAGATCGATGCGCTGGCGCGATCTGGTGCCGCAGCCGATCGAGTTGCAACCGCGATCGGCGAAGAGAAGATCTCGGGCCGCTCGGAGCGCGATCTGTCGCGATGGATCTCGGATGCGTTGCTGGACGCGGGGCTGGAGCGCGTGTCGTTCGCGATCGTCGCCGCAGGACCGAACGCCGCATCGCCTCACCACGAGCCGACGGAGCGGATCATCAGCCCCGGCGATGCGCTGGTG
>JBKKBA010000263.1:0-5410 GCA_046714275.1 Actinomycetota bacterium | reverse complement strand
CATCTATACGGGGCCGATTGCGGTGGACGCGGGCCTGCGACGCCTTTTCATTCCGTATCCGAAACGCGGCGGTTTCATCGTCGTCCGCGATGACGTCCCGCTTCCTGTGCCCCCGCAGCCGGTGGATCCGGACGCCGGAACCGCCGACGTGCCGGAAGTCGAGGGAGTCACCGGACGGACGTATTCGGGAGGGGCGATCGCATTCGGCGCGCATGTCGTCGTCACCGGCGGCATCCCCCGCATCGTGAATAACGCCGACCAGCTCTGCACGTCGGAAAGTGACACGGTTCACGACCGCGACGAGTTCGGACGCTGTCCCGCCGATCGGGTCGTGACGCCGGGCAACCGCGAGTACTTCGTAGCGCAGTCGATGCTGGAGGCCGGATCCGATAGCGGCACGACGGCGTCGGCCTTCCTGGAGCGCTCGCCGTCCGGCGACTCCGCGACCGACTCCGATGTGCGTTCGATCGGCCGCTGCTTCAGCGACCGCCTTCCCCAGCAGGCCGGTCAGGCCGTCGCCACCGCGTGTCCCAACGGGAAGGGCAAGGTGCTGGAGCCGTTCACCGGGGGCTCGCAAGGATCCGACGGCAAGGGGTATCCCGTGCGGGGCGCCCTGTGCGTGGACTTCGAGCGCAAGAAAGCAGAAGACGCATCCAGCGCCGAGCCGTTGGGTGCGGCCCATGCACGCTGCGACGCGGCCGCCGGTGCCGCATCCGCCGACGCGGGCGCTGCGGCGCTGCTGGTCGATGACCAGTCAACTCCCGTCTTCGTCGCTCAGGCGTCGTCGTCGGTGCAGACGTCGCTGACACCCGAAGGGGTGGTGACCGTGGCAAGCGCGACCGCGCGCGGGATTCTGATCGGCACCGGGGCACAGCGCATTGCGATCGGATCCATCACGACGACGGCCACCACGAAGGCGCGCGGGCGCAGCGGCACCAGTCTTGCCGAGTACGTGGTGCGCTTCGCAAATGTTGAGGGACCCGGAATCGGATGCGTGCAGTGCGATCCGGCTGCGGTTGCGGCCGCGATCAACAAAGCCTTCGGGGCGCAGCTTCGGGCGCGGGCCGCGGCGCCGTACCGGCTTGCCAGTCCCCGCGGGTATCAAGGCATCGTTACAAAAGATCCCGGGCTGCGCGCGTCGGATCGCGCCGTCAACGACGACGACACGCTGACCGCCAACGGGCTGGACCTGATCTTCTACAACGACTCGTCGCCGGCCAACCGTGCCGGCAGCGCAGGCCGCAGCCGGGTGGTCGTCTCACTGGCCGGCGTCGAGGCCGAATCCAGGTACGGCATCTTTCTGATCCCCGACGCCACCGACGGATCGGACAGCGGTGGTGGCGGAGACGACGGTGTTGCTCAGCCGGGCGCCGACCCTGGGACCCCTCCCGCGGATGATGCAGGCGGTGACGATGGCGTTGTGCCGCCGTCGGCAGGCGGGGCGCCCCGCAGCGGTTCGTCGATCGTGGCGCGAAGCTTTGCGTTGATCAGGACGCAGCCGGGCGAGTTCGCCATGTTGTTTGTCCTGTGGTCGCTGCTGGGGATGCCGGTCTACCTGGGTATGCGCCGCCGCGCTCTGGGCAAAGCGCTGGAGCGATGAGGCCGGTGCCCGAACAGCGCCCGATGAGCCCCAGATGAGCGTCGGATGAGCGGAGCTCGCGGGGGAAACGGCGGTGCGTGGACGGCCGCGATTGTCGTGATCGCCGTCAGTTTGCTGTCGGCGTTTACGGCGCGGCTGCCGAAGGTCGAGCGCATCGCCATCGATGCGGCCGGGGACCCGATCCCCTCCGCCGGCTCGACAACCGGACCCCAGACCGGTCCCCAGGGTCCAGGCGGTTCCGTCACGACTCCGGTTCCAACGGGTACGGCGCCGGTGACCACGGTTGGCGGGAAGACGTATGACTGCTCGAAGGGCCAGAACGCCGGCGCCACCGATACGGGCGTGTCGCGCAACCAAATCCGCTTCGCCGCCACGGTGGTCAAGACCGGCATCGCGAAAGACTTCCTGTCCGACGCGCAGTTCGGGATGGAGGCCGTGCGGCAGAAGGTCAATCGCGCCGGCGGCATCTGCGGCCGCACGATCCAAATCGACTATCTGGACGACGGGTGGGAGCCGGACCGAGGACAGCGCATCATCGAAGGGTGGATCCAGTCGAAGAAGTACTTCGGCCTGGCCGTCAATCCGTCCAGCGAAGGGGTTCGCGGTGCGATCGACGCAAAAGTGATCCGCGACAACCGGTTCCCGGTGATCGGATCCGACGGCCAGCTGATCGATCAGTATCAAGATCCGTGGGTTGGGCCCGTGGCGACATCGACGGCCAGCGTGATGCACATCATGGCTCGCAACGCCGCTCAGCGCGGTGCAAAGACGTTCGGCATCGTCTGGGACCAGAAGTACCGCTTCGGCGTGGAGGGGCACAAGGCATTCATCGGCGCGGTCAAGCGGCTGGGCGGGACGATGAGCGCCGATGTCGGCGTTCAAGGGGGCCAGCAGTCGTACTCCAACCAGGTGAACAACTTCATCGGGGATTGCGGCGGGATCTCCCTGTCGAAGTGCGACTTTCTGGCGCTGCTGCTGGAACCCAACACAGCGACGCGTTGGGTCGGCGACGGAGGATTGGGGAACGGACGGGATCGGCCCCGTGTCGGTATCGGCGCGCCGCAACCGCTGTTCGTGGACTCGTTCGCGCGCGACTGCGGAAAATACTGCGACCAGATGTGGGTCTGGACCTCGTTCAAGCCGCCGCTGGATCCGTTCCTCAAAGAGCCGGCTGTTGCGGCGTACCTGGCAGACCTGCGACGCGTCAACTCGCAAGCCGACGCCAGCAACCCGCATGTGCAAGGGGCTTATCTGGGCATGCAGTTGCTGGTTGAGGCCCTCAAGCGGCTGGGACCGGCCCCGACGCGCAACGGGATCAAAGCCGTGCTGGACTCGATGACGCTGAACACGGGGCTGGCGCCGCCGCTTCGGTTTGCCGGCGCGAATCACAACGCCAACATCAGCGCGCAAGCCTTCTTCGCGCTGGCCGGCACCGGATCGTTCCAGCAGTGGCGCTATGCCGGGACCGGTTTCATCGCCGATATCGAAGTCGGCAAGGACGTCCCGGCGTCGTGAGCGCGTTCTTCGTCAACATCGTGCTGACGTTGCCGCTGGTGGGCGCGTACATGATGTTCGCCCTTGGGATTGTGTTCATCTACCGCGGCTCGAAAGTCCTCAACCTGGCCCACGGCGCGATGGCGATGGTGCCCGCCTACGTCTGTTATCAGCTTGCCGGCAGGATTGGCGTGTACCCGGCGCTCGGCGTGGCATTGGTGACGGGCGGCGCGCTTGGGCTGGGCGTGGAGCGCGTCGTCGTCCGCCGCCTTCGCCGAAGCGGCCCCACCGCGCAGACCGTCGGCACCGTCGCCGTGCTGGGTCTGCTGATTGCCGTCGCCGCCAAGGTCTGGGGCACCACGCCCCTGCAAGCGCCGGCCGTCTTTCCGCAGAAGGTGTATCAGGTCGGCAATGCGCAGCTTCAACTGGGCTCGATCGGTCTGTTTGCCGTGGCGCTGCTGGTTTCCGGAGCTTTCGTTGCGCTGTTTCGTTACACGGACCTGGGGCTTGCGCTGCGCGCATCGGCGAACAATCCGCGAGCGGCGGGATTGATGGGCATCGACCCCGAGCGGACGACGTCGATCGCATGGGGCTTCGCCGGCGCGCTGGCCGCGCTGGGCGGAGTGCTGCTGGCCGCGACGACGAACCTTCATCCCTACACGCTGTCGCTGGAAGTGCTGCCGGCATTTGTGGCCGCGCTGCTGGGCGGGTTGGAAAACGTTCAGGGCGCGGTGATCGGATCGGTGTTCGTCGGCATCGTGATCGGGATCGTGCCCACCTTGCCGTCGATCGGGGACACGGTCGGGATTCAGCAGGCCTTCCTGGCGCTGGTGGCGTTGGTTGCGATGGCGACGCGGGGTCAGCGGTTCAGCGCCTCCGATGTGCGGAGTGGTCTGTGAGCCCCGGCGACCGCCGGGTGTACGCGACGGCACTGAAAGCCGCCGGGATCGCCGCGCTGGTCGCGGCGCCGTGGCTGCCGGGGATTCGTTCCCAACCGGCGCTGGTGCAGGCCGCCAACCTGGCCGGTGAGTACGCGCTGGTCGCCATCTCGCTGGTTGTGCTGACCGGCTGGGTCGGCCAGATCTCGCTGGGTCACGGAGCCTTCGTGGGCATCGGAGCGTTCGCGACGGGGCTGCTGGCGCGCGAGCTGGGCGTTCCCTTCCCGCTGAACCTTCCCATCGTTGCGATCATCGCCGGCGCCGTCGCCACGATCCTGGGAGTCGTCGCGTTGCGCGTGCGAGGGCTCTACCTGGCGGTTGCGACGTTGATCTTTGCGTACATGGCCGACACGTTTTTGTTTGCCGGCGCGTGGCTGGTCGGCGAGGGGGGTTCCAGCACAATTCCGAACCGCACGATCGGGCGCCCAGGAACGCTGACGTTCTTCGACTTCCGCTCAAAGCAGGTCTTTTACCTGGTGGTGCTGGCCACAGTCGCGGGCGCCTGCTACGCGGTTGCGAATCTGCGCGAATCCAAGACGGGGCGGGCGTTCTTCGCGGTTCGCGGATCCGAGACGGCGGCGGTGTCGCTGGGCATTGATGTCGCGCGATACAAGCTCATCGCGTTCGCGCTGTCGGGCGCGATCGCGGGGATCGCCGGCAATTTGATGATGACGGATCTGAGGACGGCAACGCCGACAGGTTTCGATTTTACGAAGTCGTTGTTCTTCCTGGGCATCGCCGTCACCGGCGGGATCGGAAGCATCGGTGGTGCCGTGGCGGCCGGTGGCCTGTTCGCCTTTCTGAATGCCATCGGCCAGATCTGGGACACGCCTTGGACCCGGCTGATCGCCGACAACTTAGACATCGTGTCGGTGTCTCTGTTGCTGATCGTTCTGCTGGCGTATCCGGGAGGACTGAGCGCCTTTGCGGCACGCGTGACCGCGATGGCGCGCCATCGCCTGCGGCATGCGTCGGTGCTGCGCCGCGAGCGCAGTGCTCCGCGACGCGAGCGCCGTGATGTACGACGTGAGCAGGTTGAACCGCACGAGCGATTCGGGATCGCGCGCGCGTTTGTCCGGCGGCGCCCGAAGGTGACGCAGCGCCGGCTCGATTACTCCAACCTGGAGTGGCTGGAGCCGGAGCCGACCGAGCAAGAGCTGGCGGTGATCGGCAGCGTTGCCGCACAGACGGAGCGGCGCGACTGGCGAAGCATCGCCCTGCCGGCGTTTGCGCTGCCGCAGGATCGCGAGGGCCGCGAAGTCATTCTGGAGGCGCGGAACGTCGTCGTTCGTTTCGGCGGCCTGGTCGCGGCCGACGATGTGTGTCTTAAAGTTTGCAGCGGCGAGATCGTCGGGCTGATCGGACCGAACGGCGCCGG
>JBKKBA010000262.1:0-6651 GCA_046714275.1 Actinomycetota bacterium | reverse complement strand
CGACGGAGCACGTCGATGAAGTTGGAACCGACGATCGGGTCCCCGCCGATACCGACGCACGTTGACTGGCCGACGCCCCGCGTGAACATCTCGTACATCACCTGATAGGTCAGCGTGCCGCTGCGCGACACCAGGCCGATCGGTCCGGGTCCGGTGATCTCGCCGGGGATGATTCCCATGTTGGCTTTGCCGGGTGAGATCAGTCCGGGGCAGTTCGGTCCGATCAGCGCGATTCCCCGCGAGCGCACGTAGGGATAGACGCGCGCCATGTCGTTGGCGGGAATACCTTCGGTGATGCAGACGATCAGCGACACGCCGGCGTCGGCCGCTTCCAGCATCGCGTCGGCCGCGAACTTGGCCGGCACAAAGATCAGCGACGCGTTGGCGCCCTGTCCGTCCACCGCTTGCGCAACCGAGTCGAAGATCGGGACCCGGTCCTCCCACATCAGCCCGCCCTTGCCCGGCGTCACCCCGGCAACCACGTTGGTGCCGTAGGCCATGTTGCGCTTGGTGTGGAACGTGCCCTCGGACCCGGTCAGCCCTTGCACGACCACGCGGGTCGTCGTATCCAGAAGAATGCTCATCGCTTCCCGCCCTTCGCCAGCGCAACAGCCTTGCGAGCCGCCGACAGCATGTCCGGCTGCGGAACGACGTTCGGGTGTGCGGCCTTTTCAAGGATCGCGCGCCCCTCTTCGGCATTCGTTCCGTCCAAGCGCACGACGATCGGCGCCTTCACGTCGCCCAGCCGCTTCAGCGCGTCCAGAATCCCTTCGGCCACCAAGTCGCAGCGCGTGATGCCGCCAAAGATGTTGACCAGCAGGGACTTCACCTTGCGATCCGACAGGATCAGGTCGATGCCCGACGCCATCGTTTCGGCGTTCGCCCCGCCGCCGATATCTAAGAAGTTCGCCGGCGTGCCTCCAGCTTCGGCCACGACGTCCAGCGTGGACATCGTCAGCCCTGCGCCGTTGCCGATGATCCCGACTTTGCCGTCAAGCTTCACGTAATTCAGGCCCTTTTCCTTCGCGATCTTCTCTTGCTTGGAAACCGGCGAGGTGTCCTTCAGCTTGTCGGTCCACGGTTGCCGGTACAGGGCGTTGTCGTCCAGCGACACCTTCGCGTCCAGCGCAACCACGCTGCCGTCGCCCATCAGCACCAGCGGATTCACCTCGACCAAAGAAGCGTCCGAGCCGACGAACGCCTGGAAGAGCTTCTCCAGCAGCGACGACACTCCGGCGCGAGCCTCCTTCGGAATCCCGCCGCCGAAGACCAGTTGCCGAACGTGGTAGGGCTGCAGGCCGGTCATCGCCGACACGGGAACCTTCGCGATCGCATCGGGATCGGTCGCAGCCACCTCTTCGATGTCGATGCCGCCCTTGGCGCTGACCATGCCCAGGAAACCCTTGCCGGCGCGGTCCAGCAAGAACGAGGCATAGAACTCGTTCGTGATGTCGCCCGCACGCTCGACCAGGACGCGGCGCACCTTGTGCCCCTTGATGTCCATGCCGAGGATCTGTTCGGCAACGGCCTTCGCCTCTGCCGGCGTCGCCGCAAGCTTGATGCCGCCGGCCTTGCCACGCCCGCCGACCTGCACCTGCGCCTTGACGACGACGGGGCCGCCCAGCTTCGCAGCCGTCTGCTCAACCTGAGCCGGCGACGAAGCGACCTTCCCGTCGGGAACCGGAACGCCGAAACGGCGCAGCAGCTCCTTTCCTTGATACTCAAAAAGATCCATGGCTCTCCCTGCTGTTGGAGTTCGGGTTCGGTGCGAAATCAGACCGCGGTGGCGATGGAGCTGTTGATCCAGTCAACGATCGACTGAGTCGTCGCGCCGGGGGTGAAGATCTGGGCGATTCCCTGCTCCTTCAGAATCGCGATGTCCTCCTTCGGAATGATGCCGCCGCCGAAGACGACGATCTCGGCCGCGTCGCGTTCGCGAAGCAACTGGGCGACGCGCGGAAACAGCGTCATGTGGGCGCCGGAGTGAATCGACAGCCCGATCGCGTCCGCATCTTCCTGGATCGCCGTTTCAACGATCTGCTCGGGCGTCTGGTGCAGGCCCGTATAGATGACCTCCATCCCGGCGTCGCGCAGCGCGCGCGCGACGACCTTTGCTCCGCGGTCGTGACCGTCGAGCCCGGGTTTGGCGATGACGACGCGGACCGGCACGATGAATGGCCTCTCAGATCTGGCCCGAGGAACACTGCCCGAAAGGGCATTGCCCGAAAGGGCGGGACTGGGTGATGATACGAAACGGCCTCTGCCCGCCGCAAAAAGGGGGACTCGCATGCGCTCCGCCCACGACTGGCTTGATCGTGTTCTGGATCCGGGATGGGTCCAGCGCGATACCAGCCTGTCGTCGGCCGATCCTTTGAAGTTTCCCGGCTACCAGCCCGAAGGCGAGCCGGTCACGGCTGCGTCCGGCGCCTGCGGCGGCCTTCCCGTCGAAGCGGTCTCGTTCGACTTCTCCGTGCTGGGCGGCTCGATGGGCATCGCCGCCGGCGAATCCGTGGCGCGCGCGTTCGATCGCGCCCTGGCTCGCCGGGCCGGCGTGCTGGCCCTGACGGCCAGCGGGGGCGCGCGCATGCAGGAAGGAATGCCCGCGCTGACGCAGATGGCCAAGACGATCGTCGCGCGCACCGACCATGCCAAGGCCGGCCTTCCGTTCATCGCATATCTGCGGCACCCGACGACCGGCGGGGTCTACGCATCGTTCGCATCGCTGGCCGATGTTGTGTGGGCCGAGCCACGCGCGACGATCGGCTTCGCCGGCCCCCGCGTCGCCGAAGCCGTAACCGGCGCGCCGCTTCCCGAAGGCTCGCACACCGCGGAGTTCGCGCTTGCACACGGGCTGATCGACGCGATCCTTTCCCCCGATCAGATCCGGCCGTCCTTGCGGCTGCTGCTGGACGTGGCGATGGGACGCGATGCCACAGCCGTCGCGCGCCCGGCGCCCGAACCACGCGCCCCGGCCGAGCCCGACGCGTGGCATGAGGTGGCACTGGCACGCCACGCCGGCCGGCCGACCGGCATCCAGTTCGCGCGCCGCGCCGCATCGGACCTGATCGAGCTACAAGGTGCGCGTCCAGGAGGCGACGACGGGGGCGTGCTTGCGGCGCTCGGCCGGGTCGCCGGCGTTCGGTGCGCGCTGATCGCCTTGGATCGCACACACCCCTCACCGGAGGGCTATCGCAAGATCCTGCGCCTGTTGAGCATCGCGGCGACCCTGCGCCTGCCGGTGGTGTCCTTTGTCGATACACCGGGAGCCGATCCTTCCAGCGAAGCCGAGGCCGGTGGCATCGCGCGGGCGATCGCGCAGACGTTTGCGGCGATGCTGGATCACCCCACCCCCACCGTTGCCGTCGTGACGGGCGAGGGCGGAAGCGGCGGCGCTTTGGCTCTGGCAACGTGCGATCGCTTGTTGATCTGCGAGCACGCGATCTTCTCGGTCATCGCCCCGGAGGGCGCGGCCGCAATCTTGAAGCGCAACGATGTCGCGGAAGTGGCCGCGGCTCTTCACCTAACCTCGCACGATCTTCGCCGCTTCGGCATTGCCGATCGCGTCATCGCCGAGCCGCATCCCGGGGCGCACGCCGACCCCGACCGCGCGGCGGAATCGATCGCCCGCGCCGTGTCGCGCGCGCTGGCCGAGATCGATCCCGCGAAGGCGCGCATCGAACGCCGCCGCCGCTGGCGCGAAGCCGGCAACGACTGGCTGATCGACTAAGCGGTTAGGTACTTCCGATCTGCCCTTCGGCGGCGATTCGCGCTTGCTTCAGATCCTGCGTCGCCGGTCCCTCGATCACGCGACCATCAACATCGAAGCGCGAGCCATGGCACGGGCAATCCCACGTCTTCTCGGCGGTGTTCCAGCCAACCAGGCAGCCCAGATGCGTGCACTTTGCCGACACGGCGTGCAGCGCGCCGTCGTCGTCACGGTAGGCGGCGACCCGCTCGCCCCCTGCCGAACACACCGTCGCCGTGCCGGGCATCAGATCGTCGATCTGGTCGCCGGCGCGCAGCGCGTCGATGCGGTCGCCGATGAAATGCTTGGCAACGTTGAGCGTTTCACCCACCAGCTTGCCGATGCCTTGGGGCGGCGCGGGACGGCGCGAGTCGAACAGGCTTGCCCACGGATTGTCGCGATCCTGGATCAAGTCGGTGAGGATGGTGGCGGCGACGACCGAGTTCGTCATGCCCCATTTCTTGAAGCCGGTCGCAACCCACGAATGATGCGTGGTGGCGCCCAGCGGCCCGATGTAGGGAATGCCGTCGATCGTGACGAAGTCGTGCGCACTCCATCGCGACCGAATCGAACGAACGGCAAACCGTGCGCGGGCCCAGTCCTCCAGAGCCGCGTAGTGCGCCGCGGTGTCGTCGTCTTGGCCGGACTTATGGCTCTCTCCACCCACGATCAGAAGCGACGCCCCGTTCCATTCGAACGGACGCAGCGAGCGCGCAGGCTGCCCGATGCTCAGATACATCTCCTGCGGCATCGGCCCATCCACTTCGACGGCCATCGCATACGAGCTGTACGGGGCGGTGCGCGCGAAGTAGAGGCCCTTGTCCATGAAGGGCAGGTGCGTAGCAACCACGACGTCGTGGGCGCGGATGGATCCGCCGGTGTCGGTCCGCAGCTCGCACGGATCCCCGTCGTCTAGCTCCACGCAGCGTGAGTTCTCATAGATCTGGACGCCGGCGCGGGAAAGACGCTGCGCCAGCCCGATGCAGAAGGCACGCGCGTGGAACATCGCTTGGTCATCGAACCACAGCGCTGCCTGGACGGGGAACGGCAGCTCCGGCGCCGACGATTCCAGACGCGCCGGCAGCCCCGCCGCGATCGCGGCGTCGGCCTCTTGCTCGACCCGTGCCGCATTCTCCTCGTCGACGGCGTACAGGCAGGCCGGCGCGCGCCGGAACGCGCAGTCGATCCCCTCCGCCAGCGCCTCCAGGCGACCGATCGCGGCTTCCTGCGCCGATCCGTAAGTCGCCGCCGCGTCGGCACCGAAGGCCGACGCGATCTTTGCGTAGCTGAGGCCATGCTGCGAGGTGATCTTCGCCGTCGTGTGACCGGTCGTGCCTCCGGCGATCCCGGCGGCTTCAACGACGGCGACGCGCAATCCCTGCTGGGACAGCAACGCCGCGGTCACCAGCCCGGCGATCCCGCCGCCGGCCACGGCAACGTCCACATCCCCGGCCCCGGGGGGCAGGGCGGGATACGAGGTCTTTGGGGTGGTGGCAATCCAGAGCGATTCGTTCGAGGACTGGGACATTGTGGAGCCTCCATCGGCAAGGTCGCGCAAGTTGCTTACCCGCAGGCGAAGGCAAGCAACCATCCGGCATACTGGCACCGTGACCCAGACCGCTCCACCGCCACGCAAGAAGAAGCGGGTGCATCCACCGCGAAAGATCGTTCCTCGCGGTCGCATGGGCGTTCAATGGGTCATCGGCCCCGTCGTCATCGCCGCCGTCATCCTGGTCGCCGGCATCGCCTTCCTTCTCACCCGGGGCTAGCCGCCCGCGACATCCCACCGGTCCAAGCAAGCTTGTCGCTCCGGTGTCGTTGCATTGGGGCCGAAAGTGGGAAAACTGCTGGGTGCCGGCCGACATTGACCTGAGGGCCGGAAGGCGAAAGAATCGGTCGGCTCGCGGACGTACCTCCCCGGTCCGACCGATCCTTCCCGTCAGACGTTGTCGCTTTACGCCGGATCCGGACGGAGGAGCAATGCTGGACCGCAACGAGCTTCGCCGGGCCTACCGCGGCGCCCAGACCACCCGCCGCGCCGTCGGCCGAGCGCTCCGCCGGCCGAAGACCTATCGGGGCGCCGTCAAAGAGATCGCCTGGGCCGGCTTCAATCTGGCGATGTATCCGGCGGGCGTGCTTTCAGAAGCTCTGGAGCCGGAAGGAACGGCGGCGCTTGCCGGCCGCTTCACGCCACAGCTTCCGCTGCGGTACCTGGATCCCGAAGCGGCATCCACGCCGATCGTCTTGCTGCACGGCTACTTCCACAACCGCTCGGCGTTCTTGGTCGTCCGGCGCGCATTGCGCCGCGCCGGCTTCCGGCACGTATCGACGCTGAACTACAACGTGATCGGCAACGACGTTCGCGAGCTGGCGCGCCAACTGGGAGCGCACGTCGATCGTCTCTTGGAAGAAACGGGCGCATCCAAGGTTCACGTCATCGGGCATTCACTCGGCGGTCTTGTGGCTCGCGCGTACATCCAGTTAGACGGAGGCCGGGACAAGGTCCACACCTGCATCACGCTGGGCACGCCGCACGCCGGCACGTACTCGGCGTGGGCGGGCCGCGGAAAGGCAGCACGCGACATCCGTCCGCGATCGCCGCTGCTGACGGAGCTGGAGGAAGCCGAAGCAACCGATGTGCGGTTCGTGTCCTATTACTCAAACCTGGACGCGATGATCATCCCCGCGTCGTCGGCGAAACTGGCCGCGCCGGGAATGCGCGCGCGCAACGTGCTGATCAAGGACCTTGGGCACATGAGCCTGCTGATCTCTCAGCAGCTCATCCGCTCGATCATCGACGCGCTGTGGCACCTGGACGATCAGCCTCAGGCGACCGTCACGCCGATCGCAAAGCGCCGCGCGCGAACCCTGCGTCAGCGCGCCGGTGAGGGCGCCTAGCCGTCTAG
>JBKKBA010000261.1:0-3904 GCA_046714275.1 Actinomycetota bacterium | reverse complement strand
TCCTTGGACCAGTCCGTTGGACCGGCACATGATACGACCCGAACCGCCGGGGGTGGGGCTCCGAATAGGGGGTGAGCGCAACCTTGCGCCCTCAGGAGGCGATCCCCATACTCAGCCAGATGGCAAGCCCCAGACGTTCCGCGAAGGTCGAGGACCTGAACGAGCATCGCGATCGGGACCTGATCAGCCGGATGGCCTCCGGCGAAGAGGCGGCGTTCGTCGAGCTGTATCGCCGGTACTCGTCCGCGTCGTACGGCTTGGCTTACCGGGTGATCGGTGATGGGGCCCTGGCCGAGGAGGTTCTTCAAGAGGTCTACACGTCGGTGTGGCGCCGCGCGGGGATGTACGACCAGGCGCGGGGAACCGTCCGGTCGTGGCTGCTGGCGCAGGTCCATCACAAGGCCGTTGACGTCGTCCGGCGCGAATCGGCCGAGCGCCGCCGGTCCTCGCAGCCGATGGACATTGCGGTCGAAGACCCAATGGCCGATGTCGTCGAAGACGCCTGGCTTGCGACGCGGCGCGTCGAGGTGCGCGAAGCGCTGGCGGCGCTGCCCGAGGATCAGCGGAAGGTCATCGAGCTGGCGTATTCGAACGGCATGACGCAGACACAGGTTTCGGAGCACATGAGCATCCCGCTGGGAACGGTCAAGTCGCGCACGCTGGGTGCGATGCGGCGACTGCGATCACTGCTGGGCGGGACATTCGAAGGTGGAGAGGCACAGCCCGAGGAGCGTGGACGATGAACGCGCCAACGCACAAGAACATCGAAGAGACGATTGCTGACTACGCAATTCGATCAATGACGATCGACGAGCAGTACGCCGCTCAGCGAGAAATCTTGGAGCACATCGCAGGGTGCGGCGGTTGTCGCGCGCTCTACCACGATCTTCGCGACGTGTCCGGGGACCTTGCGCTGATGGCAGCGCCGCGCCGAGCGCCGGCCGGTTTGGAGGGGCGGATCCTGGCCGGTATCCGGGGCCAGGCACCGGTCGCGCGTTCAACGTCGCGCGGCATCCCGATGCGCATGGGCTTGGTTGCCGCGGCGGTGATGCTGGTGCTGGTCGGTTCGCTGGCGACGTTCGCCGCTTCGATTGCCGGACGGCTGGACCGTCAGGAGCAGAGCGCGCTGGGCACGGCCCGGGCGCTGTCGATCGTGGGTCGCGCCGACACCAAGACTGCGACACTGGCCGGCAAGAAGGGATCGATGGTGCTGGCCTACGCCCCCGACGGCGAAGCGGTCCTGGTCGGATCGGGGATCAGCTCTCCGGGCGAAGGCCGAATCTTTGAGCTGTGGCTGATCCGTGGCGGAAAGCCGCTGCCGGTCCAGGTTTTCCGTCCCGTGAGCGGTGTCATCGTGGTTCCGGTGCGCATCGATCCCCAGCAGAACGACACCATCGCAATCACCGTCGAAAAAAGCCGCGTCACCACCCCGACAACGGACCCGATCTACTCCACGATCGTCAGCGCATGACGAGCTCGTTCAACGGGACCTCTAGTTCACGTCTCAGGAAGGCTTTTTAGGATCGCTGCGATTCCGGCTCTGAGCGGTGGGAGATCGATCTGGACCGTTACCCAGACTCGGTCGATGTCGATCCCGAAGTAATCGTGAGCTAGGACGTTTCGCATCGCGACCATCTGGCCCCAGGGCAGTTCTGGATGCCTCCCGCGAAGCTCGTGTGAGATTCCTCGCGCTGCTTCCCCCAGAATCTCGATGTGGTGAACGATCCAGGTTTGAACCAGCTCGTCGCGCTCGAAGGTCCTGCGTCCGCGCCGAGCGTGCCGGTCGATCCGCTCCAGTGCTTCCAGGATGTCCGAAAGCCGCTCCCGATCGTCTCTCACAGCGCGATGGCTTCACGAAGGACCCGGTCGCGAATGCGTTCTCGTAATCCCTCTGGGGTCACAACGTCTACGTCGCGTCCCAGAAGCTCCTGCAGGTCAAGGAGCAGCGCAGCCTGTTGAAACAGGCCACTACCGGGCCCCATGTCGACCAGCAAATCGATGTCGCTGTCGGGGGTCGCATCTCCTCGGGCTACCGAGCCAAAGACGCGCACGGAGCGCGCTCCGTGCTTGCGCGCCAGGCGCAGGATTGCGGCGCGTTTGCGTCGCAGAAGCGGGAGGGAGCCTTCCTTCGAAGCGCCGCCCGAAAGGAACCACTCGATGGGCCGGTTCAGCGTCCGAGCAATCTGCGCTAGTTCAACGGAACCGACGCGCCTGGTACCGGACTCGATTTTGGATATCGCGGTTCGGTCGAGTGCGAGCGCAGCCGCCAGCGCTGCCTGAGAAAGTCCTTCGGCGTGCCTTGCCGCGGCAATGCGCCGGCCCGCTTCGTTGTGAGTGGGGCGCGTTCGAGGGGGCATGACATGTGCGAATATAGCACACCGCTGCGGCTAGTCGTCCAGCCAGACGCGATCGGGGTTGTCGGGGTCGTCGATCGGGCTGGAGACGAACAGAACGCGGCAGGCATCGCCGAACTCGCCGTGGTGCGGCGTGTTCGTGGGGATCACCCAGACGTCGCCGGGCTTCACCGGCCGCGTGGTATCGCCGACCGTGACGCTGCCGCTGCCGGCCAGCACGTAGCCGATCTCGTCGTGCGTGACGTGGACGTGCTTGCGGAACGGGCCGGGATGTCCCTGGAAGATGAAGACGCTCGATTGAGCGCCGTTGCCGATGTAGGTGCGCTTGAACGCATCGGCTTCGGTCAGCGCGTCGGCCTTCCATGCTGCTTCGACGTCAACGACGTCCACCTTGGTCATCGGCTGAGCTTGCTGGCAGCAGGGGCACGTATACATCGTTAGGTCCTCCCTTTCGATCGCTCGTAGACTGCCTGGAACAAGAAGTGATAGACCTCCGTGTGGCGCTTGGCTTCCCAAACGTCGTCGCCCCAGATGTAGGCGCCGTGGTCGCGAACCAGAATGGCGGCCGAACGCGCGAAGCGCTCGTCTGCCAGTGCGGCTTCGACGGCGCCGGTCAGGTCCCGCTCATGCGAGGTGTTGCTGATGATCGGCACGGCATGAACGTCCTGGTTCGACAGTCCGCGGATGCCCTTCAGCATTTCCAGCGACTGGATCTCAAGCGCGTCACCGACGGCGGCGTCGGCGGCCAGCACGCACGACAGCGCGTGTGAATGCACGACCGAGCCGGCACCGGCGTGTCGAACGATCGCCGCAAAGATCGGACTGCATTCGCTGGGCTTCAGCCCTTGATCCTTCGGGGACTGAACGATGTCGCCCTGGGAATCAAGGACAAACAGGTCCTGAGGACGGACGCGTTCCTTGTGCACACCGGTTGGAGCGACCAGCAATGTCTGGTCTGCCTGCCGGCCGCAGATTCCCCCGCCGGTCCCCGAGACCCAGTCTTTTGCATAGAAGAGCCGAAGCATCTCGCACAGAAGTTCGCGAAGGGCTCCATCGTCGATCGGGTCGTCGCTCACAGCGCCGCATTATCGCCCAGGGGACGTGGTTTCGCGTCGCCGGCCGCCCTGCCGCGCGCGCCGTACCGTTAGACGCGTCGGAAGATGTTGGTGGACGAGGCTTGCTCCCGCGGCCGCACAACGACTTGATCGATGTTCACGTGCGACGGGCGAGTCACGACGAACGCGACGATGCCGGCGACGTCGCCGGCCGTCAGCGGGGTCATGCCGGCGTAGACCTTGCCGGCGCGCGCGGCGTCGCCTTCGAAGCGCACCAGGCTGAATTCGGTCTCCACCAGGCCGGGGTCGATCTGGGTGACGCGGACCGGCTTGCCCAGCAGCTCGGCGCGAAGCGTCTGGCTGATCGCGCGCACGGCGTGCTTGACGCTGGTATAGCCGGCACCGCCCGCGTAGGTCTCTAACCCTGCGGTCGATCCGATGTTGACGATGTGTCCGTCACAGCTGCGCTCGATCGCCGGCAGCATCGCTTTCGTT
>JBKKBA010000260.1:0-4784 GCA_046714275.1 Actinomycetota bacterium | reverse complement strand
GTGCTCAGCCGGACGTTGCGCAGCACGACGGCAGCCTGCGAGGCGATGTCCTCCAAGAGACGGTCCTCGGCAGCGGTCAGCGGCTCGGTCTTCTGGACGGTGATGGCGCCCAGATGCTCGCCGTCCTTGTGCAGGTTGATCGTGCGTCCGCTCTGGGTCGGCCCCGGAACGGCTGCTCCGTCTGCAGCGGGGACTCGGGCCGCGGGCATGCGAGCCTCTTCCGGCCACGTCGCCGCCGGCGCCAGTTCGTCACCGATGCGGATCCACACGGTTGTCTCGCGAGCCCCGGTGCCCTCGGCGATGAGTCGCGCCACCGCGGGCAGCAGGTCCTTGGGTGCCGTCGCCAGAGCGACGTGCTGGGAAAGCGACGCGAGCACCTCGTACGGCGTGGCTTGCTCGCCGTAGACGCGCCGGTTTGCGATCCGGCGCGACACGTCTTTGGCTCGCCCGAAAAGGAGCAGGACGACGGCCGTCGCCAGGATCGACAGGCCCGTGTTCGGGAGCACGATGCCGGTCGCGGCTGCGATGCCGGCGACGACGATCAAGTAGACCGCGGCAATGAACGCCCCCAGCAGCAGGGCCATCAGCGCTCGGTGAGCGATCGCGGCGCGGTCGTAACGACCTTGAGGAAGGTCTGGGGGAGGAAGGTCTGGGGCAGGGGTGATCGCAGCCATGGCCCGGATTATGCGGCCCAGGGCCACCGGGCGGAAGCGGGCATGCCCGCAGGCCTTCGGCGGATCTCCGACAGGCCGGGGGGTGCTGGCCTCGATCCGGGATGCCGGAGGCCACGCGTTTCTGTGGTGCAGGCTGGGTGGGACCAGACCTCGCTCTCTCATACCGTGTGGTCAAGAAGCGATTCGAAGGAGGGGAAGATGCTCAGAAGCAAGGCAATCGCGATGGCGGCCCTGGCGCTGCTGGCGTTGGGCCCGTGCGGCACCAAGAAGACCGAGGCGGCGAAGCCGGGGGTGCGGATTACCAAGCCGGCCGACAACACCACGGTCAAGGGAAACACGGTTTCGCTGGACCTGGCGCCGGTGGGCGTCTCGATCGTCAAGGCCGACGGCGACACCACCGGAAAGAGCGGCCATTTCCACATCTTTATCGACCGGGATCCCGTCCCTGCCGGTCAGGTCATTCCCAAGGAGCCGGGAATCGTGCATTCGGCAGCGGATCCGACGCTGCTGACGGGGCTCTCGCCCGGCAGTCACACGATCTCGGTCGTCCTGGGTGACGGCGTGCATACGCGCATCGGCAACTCGGTGTCCACGATCAAGGTCACCGTGGAGGGCCCCTCGGTGGACGCAAGCGCTCCGGCTAAGGTCGCCGCAGGACAGGCGGTCTCGCTGAAGGTGACCGTGACCGGCGTCACGCTGGTCAAGACCGACGGCGCCGCGGCCGGCACGACGGGACATCTGCACGTGCTGGTGGACCGCGAACCGGTTCCCGGCCAGCCGATCCCGAAGGAAGCCGGGATCATCCACACGATCGAAACCACGATCAGCGTGCCCGGTCTGACGGCCGGCGACCACACGATCTGGGTGGTGCTGGGCGACGGAACCCACGTCCCCTACGACCCGGCCGTGCTGGACAAGGTGACCGTCACCGTCGCCTGATCGGCCTAGTCGTTCAAGACGAGCCCGGAGTCTCTTTTGAGCCGGGCTCGCCTTGGTTCTTCGATGGGCTCTCTGTGTACGGTTTGTCCGTTTACGGCTCCCGTCTTTGAGGCAGGCAGCGTTTGGCGGAACGACAGATGACCTGGTAGATTGACCCTTCGGCTGTCCGGCCGGACGGCTTGCTGTTCCCGAGGAGACCATTGTTGTCATGAAGGTGCGCCCGAGTGTCCGCAAGATGTGCGAGAAGTGCAAGGTCATTCGCCGGCATGGCGTCGTCATGATCATCTGCTCGAATCCTCGGCACAAGCAGCGGCAGGGCTAGGAAGGGACACACAGGTATGGCTCGTATTGCCGGCGTCGATCTGCCCCGCGACAAGCGGGTTGAGATCGCCTTGACCTACATCTTCGGCGTCGGCCCGACGCTGGCGCGCAAGACGCTGTCGGCCGCGCGCATCGATCCGGGCATGCGAGTGCGCGACCTTGCCGATGACGAGGTCGTGCGGCTGCGTGAATGGATCGACGCGAACTACAAGGTCGAAGGCGACCTGCGCCGTCAGGTCAGCCAGGACATCAAGCGCAAGATCGAGATCGGTTGCTACCAGGGAGTCCGTCACCGTCGCGGTCTTCCGGTGCGCGGGCAGCGCACGCACACCAACGCCCGGACGCGCAAAGGCCCGAAGAAGACGGTCGCCGGCTCGAAGAAGGTGCGGGCGAAGAAGTAGCGGTTGTCGTCGCTCGCGACCTGCGGCAGGCAAGGGGTCCCGGCAGGTCCTTGACACAGCGAGCGCCGTCACACACGGACGACCCTCAACAGGAAAGGGAACATGGCAAAGCCCAAGAAGGCGAAGCGCAAGGAACGAAAGAACGTGCCCTACGGGCACGCGCACATCCAGTCGACGTTCAACAACACCATCGTCACGATCACCGATCCCACCGGCAACGCGCTGTCGTGGGCGTCCTCGGGGAACGTCGGTTTCAAGGGTTCGCGCAAATCGACTCCGTTCGCAGCGCAACTGGCCGCCGAGGCGGCCGCTAAGCGCGCGATGGAGCACGGCGTGCGAAAGGTCGACGTGTTCGTGAAGGGACCCGGCGCAGGACGCGAGACCGCGATCCGCTCGCTGGCCGCCGCCGGGCTGGAGATCGCCGCGATCAACGATGTCACGCCGGTGCCGCACAACGGCTGCCGGCCACCGCGACGGAGGAGGGTCTAGCCATGGCGCGCTATAAGGACGCCGACTGCAAGCTCTGCCGTCGCGAGAAGATCAAGCTGTTCCTGAAGGGCACCAAGTGCGAAACGCCGAAGTGCCCGATCGAGAAGCGGCCATTCCCGCCGGGCGTGCATGGCCGGAATCGCACCAAAGAGACGGAGTACCTGATTCGCTTCCGCGAAAAGCAGAAGGCGAAGCGCATCTACGGTCTGCTGGAGCGCCAGTTCCGCAACACCTACGACGCCGCCTCCGCCATGAAGGGCATCACCGGCGAGAACCTGCTGCGCCTGCTGGAACTGCGCTTGGACAACGTGGTGTTCCGCGCAGGCTTCGGCCTGTCACGCGACCAGGCTCGCCAGCTGGTCAACCACGGTCACATCCGGGTCAACGGCCGCAAGCTGTCGATCCCGGCCGCACGGCTGCGCCCCGGCGACGTCGTCGAGATCGCAGAGAAGTCGCGCCGCATGCAGCCGGTGCTGCACTCGCTGGCCGTCAACGAAAGCCGTTCGACGGTCGGCTGGCTGCACGTGGAGCGAGAGGCGTGGCGCGCCACCGTGCGCGAGCTTCCGCAGCGTTCCGATATCGATGCGCCGGTCAAAGAGCAGCTCATCGTCGAGCTGTACTCGAAGTAGCTCCCGGGAGGGGATTGGTTCGTGCTGATCGTTCAGAGACCTCAGATCGTTGAAGAGCCGATTAACGACACGCGGTGGCGTTTCTCCGTTGAGCCGCTGGAGCCGGGCTTCGGCTACACCTTGGGCAACGCGCTGCGCCGCACGCTGCTTTCGTCGATTCCCGGCGCCGCCGTCACGCAGATCCGGCTGGAAGGCGTCCTGCACGAGTTCTCGACCGTCCAGGGCGTCAAGGAAGATGTCACGGACATCATTTTGAACATCAAGGACCTGGTGATCCGTTCGACCGAGGACGAGCCCGTCGCCCTGATGCTGCGCGTGTCGGGTCCGAAGGACGTGACGGCCGGCGACATCACCACCACGACGGGTGTCGAGATCCTGAACCCCGATCTGCACCTGGCGACGGTGAACAAGAAGGGCACGTTCGAGATGGAGCTGATCGTCGAGCGTGGCCGCGGCTACGTATCGGCCGAGCGCAACAAGAAGGGTCGCGACACCATCGGACTGGTGCCGATCGACTCGATCTTCAGCCCGGTTCGCCGCGTGTCGTATGCCGTCGAGCACACCCGGGTCGAGCAGATGACCAACTACGACAAGCTGGTGCTGGACATCGAGACCAACGGCGCGATCTCACCCAAGGAAGCTTTCGCCGCCGCGGGACGCACGATGGTCGAGCTGCTGGCTCTGGTCGCCAACCTGTCCGAGGACGCGCAGGGACTTTCGCTGGGGCCGGCTCCGGAAGACATGGCGCGCGCATCCGACCTGGCGCTTCCGATCGAAGAGCTGGACTTCTCTGTGCGGTCCTACAACTGCTTGAAGCGCGAAGGCGTCGCCACGGTCGGCGACCTGATCCAGCGCACCGAGCAGGACCTGCTGGACATAAGGAATTTCGGTCAGAAGTCGATCGACGAGGTCAAGGCGAAGCTTGCCGCAATGGGCCTTGGTCTGCGAGAAGGCTGAGCCGATGCCCAAGCCGAAGAAGGGACCGCGCCTTGGATCAGGGCCGGCGCATCAGAAGCTGATGCTGTCGGGCCTGGCGTCGTCGCTGCTGCGTGACGGGCGGGTAAAGACGACCGAGGCACGCGCGAAGGCGGTGCGTCCCGTCGCCGAGCGGATGATCACGCACGCGAAGAAGGGCGATTTGGCGGCCCGCCGCTGGGTCCTGCGCACGATCCACGATCAGGACATCGTCCACCACCTGTTCGCCGAGGTCGCGCCGCGGTTCGCAACGCGTCCGGGCGGCTACACCCGCATCACGAAGATCGGCCCCCGCAAGGGCGACGCCGCCCCGATGGCCGTGATCGAGCTGGTCGAGCTGAGCGAGAACGAAGAGG
>JBKKBA010000259.1:0-2763 GCA_046714275.1 Actinomycetota bacterium | reverse complement strand
TGGCGAAGGAAATCCTTGGGGCTGCAAGAGAGGCGCTGAAGCCTCCCGACCCAGCGAATAAAGGACTCGTTTCCGGTCTGGCTCGGCATTTCCCATTCGACCTGGTACGTGGGATCCTCCGCCCACTTGTTAGCCATGCGGAGGAAGCGTTCAACGATCTGTTCCCTGGTCTGGAGTGGTGGGTCACCTTCTCTCACGTACTCGGGAATACGATCCACGTATCGAGGGGACACGAAGCTGCCGATAACCATCAAGCTTTCGACCCGCTCGGGGAAGTCCGCGGCGAAGAGCTGCCCCATCACCGCTCCTTCGGATACGCCGGCCATGTGAGCCCGATCCCATCCGACGGCGTCCATCACAGCAATCACATCCTCGTTCCGCTGCTCGAGCGTTGGTGCGTCGTCGAATCGGTCAGACAGTCCAATACCGCGCTTGTCGAACGTGACGCACGTCATGTGCTTGCCGAGGTGTTCCAGCGTGCGGCGAAACAGCTCATGCTCCCACCAGATCTCGATATTCGAGACGAGCGCGGGGATGATCATCAGCGGCGGGCCGTCACCCCACTGCTGGTAGGCGAGCCGGAGGTCGCCGGCGCGCGCGTAGCGTGTTTCCGGTATTTGCATGAGAGTTCTCCTGACAACGGTCCTCGGCCTACAACCGGTCAATTTTCCCGCTCAGTGTAGCATCATACTGGAAGCGGAGCCCACGACCTGACCCTCAAGCTTGCTAGCAGAGTCAACGCGCCCCCAGGCCCGCACATCGTGCATCCTCACAGGCTCTTCCAAGCCCTCGCGACAAACTCCCGCGATCGGCGCTTCTCGCTGCCGCCACGACGAGCTGCTTGCCCATGAAGAGCGCGATCGAGGAGGTGGAACAGTTATCGTTCACACGTTATTCCACCGCGCGCGTGACGGGCGCTGTCGGCAGCGTTGAAAAGTTCGGCATGATGTCGCGCTTGAAACGTCGAAGCTGATCGATGCCACCGAGTGCCGTGAGCAAGACATACTCCGCCCCGGCATTTCTCAGGGCATCGAGCTTGCCGTTAATCTCATCGGGGGTTCCGAACAGCGCATTTTCCTCGGTCGCGCCGGCTTTGTCGGCATAGGCCAGAACGTGCGAGCCGGCCTTACCATCAGGCGTACGCGAGACGGCGATAATGCGCCGAGTAAATTGCGCCAGTCGCGCCAGCGCGGCCTCGGTGTCGGCCTCGTCCTTTGCAATATAGAGCTGGCGCGCGACGGCGACCTGCATCGGATTGAATGCAAGGTCGTGAGACTCGCGTTCGGCGCGGTAGATCGCGATGCGCTCCCCGATCGATTTTGGGCTCGCATACTGGTCGAGAATAAGATTGAACCCGCGCGCAGCCGCGCGGCGGATCGACGCTGGATTTCCAGCGGCAACCCAGAGCGGCGGATGCGGCTGCTGCGCCGGCGGCGGCTCGACCACGATGTCCTCGAACGTCCAGAAACGGCCATGATGGGAAAAGCGCGTTCGCGACTGCCACGACCGCGTGATCACCTCAATCGCTTCCTCGAAGCGTGCCTCGGCTTCCTCCTGCGCGACGCCAAAGCCGGTGAATTCGTTGTGCCGGTAGCCCTTGCCGATTCCGAAATCGAGCCTGCCGCCGGAGAGCAAGTCGAGGGTCGCCGCCTGTTCCGCCAGCAGCACCGGATTGTGCCAGGGCAACACTATCACCGCGCTGCCGAGGCGCAGTGTGGTCGTGCGCATCGCCAGCGCCATCAGCAGCATCAGTGTGGCGGAGACCTGGTTCCAGCCGGTGAAATGGTGCTCCACCAAAAAGCTCGAATAGAATCCGAGCACCTCGGCTTCGATATTGAAGTCGAGATAGTCGCGAAACCCCTGCCCGGGTTCCGGACCGAACGCGCCGTTGTCAGCCTGCGCCGAACAAAGCAAACCGAACTGCATGGCGAAAGTTTACGGCATCGGAGAGCTACGGTAACCCTCAGCTGGAATGGCAGACGCTCATGATTTCGTACCTCAGATCAGGTACTTAGCGACACATCAAGTAGATGCTGACCGTCAGCTTCCGTAAAAGAGACTACCGTTTCAGGACTGCGAGTCAAGGCATCAGGTTTGGAGCGGGAGACGGGGCTCGGCCTACGGCCGCCCGTCTGGGCGAACCCGCGACCCTCTGCTTGGGAATCGGATGGGTCGCTCCTCTTGCCGCCCCAGACGCGCTCAGGCAATTTCAGCTTGAAAATCGCTCGTTTTGGGCATCTGACTCAGGCCATGAGCATCTGATTGAAGTTTTGGATTTTGGCTTGCCGGTCCGTCAAGCCATCTGACTTCTCAGTTCTAGGGGTTAGCGACGTTGCTGGGTAGCGGGAAGAAGCGCTTCAGTTTCCCCGTCTGCTGGCGGTCGAAGGTGTCGACGACCGCGATCGCAACTTTCGCCCCGGAAAGACCCGCCCTCTCAAGATCGTCACCGATTGCGCGGGCTAGAGCTGCTGCATCGACGGCAGCGATGGAGCGGACCGATATATCCGCGCCATGTTCCGTTTGGCGGACCTGGTATTCCGTAATGTTCGGGTTACCCCCGAGCCGGGAACGGAAGACGAGAGGATGAACGACAACGTCGTCGTATTCAAAGATATCATCCGTACGCCCTTCGACATCGTCGATCCTCGTCATGGCACAGCCGCACTCGCATGGCTCCGTGAGAACGATGACCTCGTCTGTTAGCTCGTACCGGATTAGCGGCTGAACGTGATTGAACAGGTTGGTTACGTACATCTTGTGCGC
>JBKKBA010000258.1:0-2826 GCA_046714275.1 Actinomycetota bacterium | reverse complement strand
GTCCACGACAGGTAGGAGAGCCCCGACATGCCGACCCGCTGGTTCGACCACGGCTGAGCAGCGATCCAGTCCACGATCGCTTCCCCATCGAGCTGTTCCTTGTTGCCGCCATCCTCGAAGCACCCACCGGAGCTTCCGGTTCCCCGCACCGACACATACACCAGCGTGTAGCCGCGCTTGATCAAACGGATAGGTGGGAAGCCCGGCGAGTTCGTGCGTTTTGTTACGGACGTGTTGTTGGAGTCGTCCCAGAACTCGGTGTAACCCGGAGGTGAGTTTGGGTTTCGCAACAGAGCGGCGCTGTAGAACGCGGGCATGTCGAAGTACGGCGACACCGTCAAGATCGTGGGCGTTCGCGTCCCGGCGGGAACCGAGGGTGATGCGACCCAACCGTCGAGCATCACGCCGTCATGCGACGGGATCTTCACGGGAACCACGCCGGCCAGATCGAAGGGCCCGTCCAACCCGTCAGGCCATTCATCCCCGCAGGGATACGGATCCTCAGGACACGGCGTCGCGGCAGCCGAAGACGGTGGTGACGCGGGAGCCGGCATCGCCGATAAAAGGCTAAGTGCTGCCATGCCGAGCGCGAACATCCATCGGCCGGTCCGGCCCTTGATCCTCATCGGAGGTCTCCCCTCTTCTCGGCCGGGTGGCCGCCCCTACCTGTTAGATTCGGGGTTGTCGCCCCTATGTCCTAGTAGGGCCACCCCCCATTTTTCCGACGTGTCAGGGTATGCCCCCAATTAACGGGACGAAGCAGGGATGCGCTTTTGCCCTGTCGAAGGTACGCGCCGAGTGGCGGAGCGCCAACAGGCGAGTCGCGGGATAAGGGGGGAGCGGTATGCGGGGTCGCGGTTGGACTCGGGTCATCATCTTCTGTCTGGGTATCTCGGCGCTCGGTCTTGCTCCAGCTCATGCAGCTGCCGTCCAAGAACATGGCTACTTGACCGTCCGCGACGGAACGCGGCTCCGTTACCACGTGATGTATCCGGCGGCACCGGCCGGTGGCCGTTTCCCCGTTCTCCTCAACCATGAGGGATACGCCGCCGGCACCAATGCTCGCGACAACGGTCTGCATCTTTACGCGGACGAGATCCTTCGCCGCGGTTACGCGTTGCTCGGCGTCTCGGTGCGCGGGACGGGCTGCTCCCAGGGTGCGTTCGATCCCTTCGAGCCTGTGCAGGCGCGGGACGCCTACGACATCGTCGAGTGGGCCGGTACGACGCCGAACTGGTCCGACGGGCGAGTCGGCATGATCGGGTTGAGTTTTGGCGGCATTATGCAACTGCTCGCCGCCCAGGAGCGGCCTCCTCACCTACTCGCGATCGCGCCATCGTCGGTCCTGGTCGATCTCTATCGCGACGTCGCGTTCCCCGGCGGCATCCTCAACACGGTCTTCCCGCTCGCGTGGCCCTTTATTCAGAAGGCACCGGGTACGGTCGGTGTCCGGGTCCCTGTCGTCGAAGACGACGAATGCGCGACCAACTACGTCCAGCACGAGATCGCGAACACCGACTACTTCGTTCCGAAGATGCTATTGGACGCGCCATATGCCGACGATCCCCTCTCGGATGGCACGAGCTTTTTCGAGCGTTCCCCGGTCAACGGGTTGCCGCGCATCGAGGTCCCCACGCTTCTGTTCGGTTCATGGCAAGACGAGCAGCTCATGGCCCGCGTCTTCGAATTTCTGGGATCGTTCGGCAACCAGGACCGTCTGTGGATCAACCTTTCAAACGGCCATCACGGCCGAGATTACTATTCGCCGCAGATGCGCGAGTTGACGATCGATTTCCTGGACCACTTCGTTCAGGGGATCGATAATGGCTTCGAGACCAGCCAGCCGCCTCTGAGTTTGGGGATGGAGACCACTCCGGAGGTCAACGCTCCGTCCTGGTCGATCGATCTGCCCATCAACTTCCAACCGACTCCACGCGAGTTCTTCCTGGGCCCCGAAGGTGGATTGAACGCATCGCAGCCGGCAGCCGGCGAGTTACCGGACGCGTACGTTTACCCGATGCCGTCCGCCGATGTGCTCGAAGCGGGGAGCAAGAATGCCGGGGGGATCCCCCAGACCGGGCAGTACACGTGGAAAGCGCCGCCACCGCCGATCGGTGCCCTCACGTACACGACAGAACCGCTCGCCGAGGACCTCGTGGTTGCCGGGCCGGCAAGCCTAGATGTGTGGCTGTCTTCCACGGCCGACGACACCGACTTGCAGGTCACCGTGACGGAGGTCCGACCGGACGGCATGGAGACGTACGTCCAGCGTGGTTGGCTGCGCGCGTCCCATCGAAAGCTCGATCCAGAGCTCTCAACTCCGCTTCGCCCATATCAAACGCACAAACGCGCCGACGCGGCGCTGCTCACACCGGGCGAGCCCGAGCTCATGCGCGTCGAGGTTTTCCCATTTGCCCACGCGTTCCGCGCCGGATCGCGGCTGCGCGTTTGGATCGATGCGCCCACGGGTCGCACCGGTCTATGGGGATTCGCCTACACGCCTGATCCTGCGACCAACACGATTCATCACGACGCCGCACACCCTTCCAAGTTGGTCGTTGGTGTGATCCCCGGCCAGGCTGCGCGCACGCCCTTGCCGGCGTGCGACTCGCTCCTCAACCAGCCTTGCCGGCGCGATCCAATTCTGTGACAGCTTTGGAAGCTTCCAAGGAGGCGGACGGAACACGCCTATTCACGCCTACTTCTGGTGGGTCGAAGGTACGTTTCGAGTGGCGGAGCGCCAACAGGCGAGTCGCGGAATAAGGGGGGAGCGGTATGCGGGGTCGCGGTTGGACTCGGGTCATCATCTTCTGTCTGGGTATCTCG
>JBKKBA010000257.1:0-3459 GCA_046714275.1 Actinomycetota bacterium | reverse complement strand
GTCCAGCGCTATCGGGGCGGTGAAGAGAAAGTCTTCGGTTTCCTGGTCGGCCAAGTGATGAAAGAGCTGCGCGGCAAAGGCAACCCCAAGCTCGTCAACGAGCGCCTTCGCGCAAAGCTCACCGGCTGAGCATCGCCGCCGGGCTATCGGGCGGCGATACGGATCGTCACGTAGGTCCACTCTGCGATGCCGAACAGGCCCAGCCCCAACCCGATCAGGATCAGCGTCTTTCCTCCCAGCGCGGGATTTGCGCGCTCGGTCGCACGGGCGCGAAAGGCCAGCACGACTGCGGCGATGCTGAGCGCGAAGGGGATCACGATGCCGATCGTCGCCAGCACGGCCGACGCGATGGCCTGCTGGTTCGTGAGCGCCGGCATGGGTCGCCGCGCCTGCGCGAAGGGCGGCCGTACGTAGCCGCAAGAGTTGCATACGGTCGCTCCGAGTTCCGCGGCGGTGCCGCATCGGGGGCACGCGACCTTCGGCTGGGGTTCCATTTCGCAGCAGCCTGACCGAGCATCGGGCGCTCGTCAAACGATGCGTTCTTGACGGCCGGGCATTGCTCCGCCAGGCTACGCCCATGCAGATGAATCCTGAGCAATTTCTGGTCGCCGAGGCCGGCCGCCGCGGCGAGACCGACTACCGCTTCAGCTGGGGAACCTATATCGGCTGGACCATCCTGACCCTCGGCATCTTCAGCGTGTACGCGACCTACAAGCTGGTGGAGCGCCGCCGCGAGCACGTGAAGCGCCGGCTGGCGTTCTCGTCGTACCTGTGGCACTCGCTGGCAGCGCGCGCCGATGCCGCCGGACGCCGCGCGGAGGTGCAGGAGGCCCTGGACAACATGTCCCGCATTCACGCACAGATCGAGTCATACGATCGTGTGAACCGTCGCGACCCAGCCCTGTGGACGATCCTTCGCATCGCTGCCGGTCCGGTTGGCGCGTATATCAATCACTTCCTGAACAGGGACATCCGTTTCCTGGACACCTGGGAGACGTCGCTGGCCCAGAACACCGACTGGATCATGCAGAAGTTGGGGTTTGTGTCCTCGATTCCCGTCCGGGCTCGCCACGCTCCCGAGCGCAGCACCGCGCTGTACGTCCTGCTGTCCATTCTCACGGTCGGGCTCTTCACGATCTACTGGCGCTACACCGTGATGAGCGACGGCAACATCCACTTCGATGAGGACGATCACATGGAGAACGCCATTCTTCGCGGGCTCGGCCTGTCGACCGGAACGGCACAGCCCTTGCCTCCGATGGCGCCGCCGGCCTACTGATCAGATGTATCCCCCCGATCCGGAGCGCTACCTTGCGGCGCAAGTCGAATCACGCGCCGCGAGCGACTACCGCTTCAACTGGGCCACCTACCTCGGCTGGACGATTCTGACGTTCGGCATCTACTCGCTCTACGGTCTGTATCAACTGATCGACCGCAGGGTCGAGCACGCGCGCCGCCGTCTTCGCTTCTCTGCTGCGCTGTGGCACGTGCTATCGGCACGAGCCGATGCGATGGGCCGTCGCGATCAAGTGCAGGGAGGTCTGGACAATCTCTCAAGCGTGCACGCCACGCTTGAGGATTACGAACGGCGGAACGGTCGCAATCCCACCATCCTTCTGCTCTGCCGGATCGTGCCCTTCCTGGCCCTCCAAGGCTTCAGTCGCGCCTTCACCGGCAACGTCGAAGTGCCGTCGGGCGTTCAAACCGCGCTGGGCTTGCTGACCCTGCTCGCCCTGGTCGGGGTGGCCACGGTTGGGACCTACACGAATCACGTGCTGAACGCCGACCTTCGGTTCATCGAGCAATGGGAGGACGCGCTGTTTCAGAACGCAACCTGGGTCATGGAGCGGCTGGACCTCCCGGTGCGGTCACCGGGGCCGCGCCACGCGCCGGTGCGCAAGCGGGATACGGCGCTGTACGTCCTTCTGACGGTGGTCACCGTGGGACTGTTCTCGATCGCCTGGCGCGCCATGATGATGAAGGACGGAAACGACCACTTTGATGCCGATGATCGCGTTGAGGATGCCATTCTTGGCGCCCTCCACGCCGGGACGCCCGGCGCGTCGCCCGGCTTGCCCGGCGCCCCCGCACCCCCGGCCCTGCCGTAAGGCGCGCCTCCTTCGACGGGGTGTCAATTTCGGCGCGGTTTCCGCGCCGAAATTGCCGACTCGTGGTCCGCCGGAACGCCTTCGCGGCGCTGCGCTATCCTCGCCCCTATGACCGATCCGAAGATCCGCAGCCGCGACGTGACCGACGGTCCCCAGCGGGCCGGCGCGCGCGCGATGCTCCGCGCCGTCGGCTTCTCCGAAGAGGACTTCGGCAAGGCCCAGGTTGGCGTCGCGTCGTCGTGGAACGAGGTGACGCCCTGCAACTATCACCTGAACCGCCTGGCAAAGGACGTGAAAGACGGTGTCCGCGCCGCCGGTGCCGTCCCGGTCGAGTTCACCACGATCGCGGTCTCCGACGGCATCGCGATGGGGCACGAAGGAATGCACGCTTCCTTGGCATCACGGGAGGTGATCGCCGACTCCGTCGAACTGATGGCCATCGCCGAACGCTTCGACGGGCTGGTCACGATCGCCGGCTGCGACAAGTCTTTGCCGGGCATGGTGATGGCGGCGGCTCGCCTGAATCTGCCCAGCGTCTTCCTCTACGGCGGATCCATCATGCCCGGCCGGTACGAAGGGCGCGACGTCACGATCCAGGATGTGTTCGAGGCTGTGGGCGCGCACGCGGCAGGCTCGATCAGCGATGAGGAGCTTCTGGCGCTGGAGAAGAGCGCGTGTCCCGGGGCAGGGTCGTGCGGCGGGATGTTCACCGCAAACACCATGGCGACGGCGATCGAGGCTTTGGGGATGGCGCTCCCCGGCAGCGCGTCGCCCCCGGCGATCGATGCGCGCCGTGACGACTTCGCGCGCGGGTCGGGCAGCGCAGCCGTCGCCTTGATGAGCCTTGGGCTCCGGCCGCGGGACATCATCACGCGGCCGGCCCTTGAGAACGCGATCGCGACGGTAGTTGCATGCGGCGGCTCGACCAATGCCGTGCTCCACCTGTTGGCCATCGCACATGAAGCCAAGGTCGAGCTCACGCTGGATGACTTCGATCGGATCTCCCGCCGGACTCCGATCATCGTGGATGCCAAGCCGTGGGGGAAGTTCGTCATGGTGGACATCGACAAGGCCGGAGGAATTCCGGCCGTGATGCGCGAGCTGCTGGACGCCGGACTGATCAACCCGGAGCCGATGACGGTGACCGGCAAGACGGTGGGGGAAAACCTGGCCGGAGCCGCGACGTCCATGGACCGTTCGGTCATCCACGGCGTAGCCGATCCCGTCTCGCCGGTCGGAGGCTTCGCGATTCTGCGCGGCGATCTGGCGCCCGACGGCTGCGTGGCAAAGATCGCCGGTGGTCACGGCGGAATCTTCACCGGACCGGCGCGCGTGTTCGATCGTGAGGAGG
>JBKKBA010000256.1:0-2793 GCA_046714275.1 Actinomycetota bacterium | reverse complement strand
CCCACCGCGCGCGGATGCCGGCGCAGCTCCCGATTCGTTCGACGCATCGGCCACGGCGTCGGCCGTGCGCCTCTCCTTCGTGAAGCCGGCCGCCCTGCCGACCTCCGATGAGATCGCCGCGCTTAGCATCCCCTACACGTCGGCCGAGACCAACTCCTCCCCGCTCGGCCGCGCGCTGGCCTCCTGGCTGTGGCCGGGCGAGACGGTTGCCGACGCCAAATCGCTGCTGCTGGTCGGCGCCGATCCCGGGGCCGACGAAGCGGCGTGCGCCGATCGCGAAGCCGGCCGCACGCGCGCGAAGCAACTGGCAACGATCCCCAATCCCGCCGGCGGAGCCGCGATCGGCGTGGACGACCCGACCGACAACCCGTGCGGCGCGGCCGGCGTCAAGCAGATCCTGACGGGAACCGTGGATCGAGACCCGTCTTCGCCGCGCTACGGGCAACGCACCGGGGGAGTGGTCCGCGCGATGCCCGACTACCCGTTCTGGGCTCGCGCCCAGTATCCCGCCGCGACCACAGCGGACACGCGCGATCGAAAGCTCTGGTGCGGCGCACCCGGGGCGTTGCCCGAAGATCCGTGGCGCACGCCACGCGACGCGTGTCCCGATGGCGGCGCGCCCGACGGGGGGCTGATCCAAGCCGACGCAGCGGCGGAACACAACCAGTCGCTTGCGACGTTTGCCGGGCTGGATCTGGGCGCGGTTCGCACCGGCACGATCTCCGGCGCGTCGTCGTTGTCCTGGCGCGGCCCCGTACTGATCGCCACGTCCACCGTTCAGGTGGACGACCTTGCGCTGATCGGCCCTGATTCAACAACGCCGTTCCTGATGGTGGACTCGCTGCGTTCGGTTGCGACCGCGTCGTCCGACGGTCGTGTCACGGCGGGATCGCTAGATGTGGCCGGGGCGCGGCTGGCGTTGCCGGGATTGCCGGCCACCATGGACTGTTCCGCGCGGAAGCCCTGTGATGTTGTCGTAGGCGGCGACGGTCTCCTGGTTCCCGGTGGGTTGCTGCCGGGTACAGCGACAGACGCAATCCGCACTGCGCTGGCAGCGATCCGTGTCACCGTGCCCGATCAAGCAGCCGACTCACCGCTTGGCAACGCGGGGTCCGGCGCGGCTGCGGCGGGCCCGGGGGTGACCGTCGGCCCCGACCGACGCAGCGTTGAAGTTGCCGGACTTCAGGTCCAACTTGCCGCGCAAAACTCCATCGAAGGACGAACGATCACGCGGCTGACGATCGGCGCGGCATCGGCCCGCGCCGTGACCGCATTCTCCCCACCGTTCGTGCCTGATCCCCAGCCTCAGGTCGCCGTGAAGCCGAGCGATCCGCCGGGCTTGCCGCCGGCGTCATCCTTGACCGGACCGGACGAGACGGCGCCGCTCCCCACGTCCGTGCCCGGCCGCGTTCGCACGCGCATCGTCGGAGCGGCGCAACCAATTCCGTCGCAGCCGATCCCCGCCGGGGTCGCGCTGCTGGCTCTGGCGGCGGTCCTGGGCGGCGCGGCGGCGCTGATCGCGTTCGGCGTCTGGGAGACCGAGCCATGAACCGGTCGTTTGCCAAATCTTTCTGGCAGCTAGTCGCCGGTGGGGTCTGCATTGCCGGCGGCATCGTCTCGATCTTCCTGGGCTGGTTCGGCGCAGCGCATACCCGCGACCTGACCGACCAGATTCCGTATCTCATCTCGGGCGGGCTATTCGGACTGGCACTGGTGGTGCTCGGCTCCGCGCTCTACTTCTCGCATTTCATCTCGGAGTCGGCGCGCGCGACGCGCCGTTCTCACCGCCTGCTGGAAGCGGGAGCCGCATCGGCGCTCCGCGGACCCCTGACACCCGGCGACCCATCAGAGATCGCCAGCGTATTCACGGTGCCCGGCGGCGCGACCTACCACCGCCCAGGTTGCCCACTGGCCGGCGGCAAACAGACCACCCCGCACTCGCCCGACCAAGCAACCACACTCGGCTACGCCCCCTGCCCAGTCTGCGAACCCGCAAACGCCAACTAAAACCGATCGACTCTCCGGACCGCGCTCGATCAGGCTTGCCCTTTGATTATTGCAGTGCAATAATATCATGTGCGGAAGGTAAAGTTCACCCAATCGGCCCGTAAGCACCGGATCGGAAAAGCGCGCGTCATTGTCGCCCTGAACAACGCTGGGGATCCCGCTCGCTTTCCCGCTATGAGCGGCCTTGACGAGCGACTTCTGTGGTTGGGAGAGGATGATCGAGGAGTGACGTTGGAGGTCATTGGCATCGATCTGCCTGAGTATCTCCTGATCATCCATGTGATGCCGGTCGCGTATCGGAGGAAGTAATGGCGGCGAAGAAAGGCAATAGGACGAAGTACGTGTTGGCTGGTGATTCCGATGTCGATATTGCTCGGAAGGTTGTGCGGGACACTAAGGGCCGGCGAATCACGCAGGACTACGTTGATCGTGCGGTTGCCGACGTGCATGCAAAGGTGAGTCGGGGAAGACCTTCGCTCTCAGGAAAGGCAACGCAGTCGCCGCAAGTGACATTCCGACTACCACCTCGGTTGCGGGCAAAGGCAGAAGCGAGGGCCAAGCGCGAAGGGAAACGCGTCTCTGATGTCGCGCGAGAAGCACTCGAACGTTACTTGGTGCCATAACGTTGTCGCCTCCCTCGGGAAGATGGAAGCTTGTCCGTAACTATGCGACAGTAAGGAACGATGAGGCTTGCCAGGATGGTTCGTCGACTCGCCGCTGCCGTTGGGCCGAAGACTCTTTTCGGGTTCTTGGCTCTGGTAGCGCAGTTTGGCCTAAGCTTTCATC
>JBKKBA010000255.1:0-4828 GCA_046714275.1 Actinomycetota bacterium | reverse complement strand
ATTCCGGATCGTGCCGGAAGCCGACATGGCCCAAGCCTCACTGGACCTGACCGCTATCAAGACGATGCAGATCGGATCGATCCTGCGCATCTTGTTCTCGGCCTTCGGATCCGCCGGCCACGTCAATCACAAGCGCGTCGTCGCTTTACACAACGTCGTTTCGTTCGAGCTTCAGGCCGACCGCGACCTGTACTTCCAGGTTGACGGGGATCTGGCGGGACACGACACGGTCTTCCGCTTCCACAGCGACCCCGGCGCCCTTCGCGTCATCGCCTGACGTCGCCGGCCAGGGCGTCGCGGGCAGCCTCGGGGTTGTCGCAGATGACGGCATCGGCGCCCCATTCCGCCAGCTCTTGCAGCCGGGGCGCGTCTTCTACCGTCCAGACGGTGACCCCCTTCGCCGCGGCATGAGCTTGAGCGATCGCCTGCCGGTCGACTGCGGCGTCGGGAATGAAGCAGACCGCGTGACCCCCCTCAACGGCACAAGCGATGTTTGTGGCCGCATCGAAGCCGGCTGCCGTCAGCACGCCGGTTCGGATGGCCGCCCCCGTGTCGCGCAAAGCGACCAAAGCCTGGACGTCGAACGATGAGGCGACGGCATCGGCCGCATCACGGCCTTTCAGGAATCGAGCCAAAGCCAGCGCAACCCTCGTCGCCTCGCCGCTCCCCCACTCACCCTTGATCTCTAGAACCAACCGGCCGCGGGCGGCCTCCCAGGCCTCGCCCAGCAGCGGAATCCCCGCTCTTTTTCCGAGCCATGGATTGCCTCCGGCGGTGCCCGCGAATCCGGCCCCGGCGTCCAAAGCCCGCAGGGCCCGGGTCGAGGCCTCCGCAACCAGGCTCTGCACGCCGGTTGTCCGCAGCGTCGAGGCGTCGTGGATGACCATCAGGTCACCATCGGCCGACAGCCGAAGGTCGATCTCGACGGCGTCGGCTCCGGCCGCGAAGGCGCGCTCGATCGAGGCAAGCGTGTTCTCGGGCGCCAGAGCGGCGGCGCCGCGGTGTCCAATCACTTTCACGGCCTTGCTCTCACTTTCCTTGACTTGCTGCGACGCAGCCGGGGCTGATGTTGCAGATGTTATGAAGTGTGAAGCTCTGACCTGTCGTGACTACCATCGTGGTGTGACGGGAGGAGCCCGTCAAAGCCTCAGCCAGACAAAAGGGCATCCCTTGGGGAACTCATAATGGAAAACTCAGGGAAACTCTTGCCGGGCCAAAAATCCGCGACATATACTCGCGCCATTCCGGGCTGAAGAAACGCTTCACACGCCCATTTTTCTTCGGAGAGCCGGCCGGGTTCAAGCCAGGCGGCTCCGTTCCAAACGGGAGGCAGTTTTCGTGGACACCATCTCGATGGACTGGCGGCACCAGGCTTCGTGCCGGGACGTCGACCCCGAGATTTTCTTCCCGATCGGCACAACCGGTCCGGCGCTTGCCCAAATCGAAGCCGCTAAGGCCATCTGCGCGATGTGCTCGGTGCGGGAACCTTGCCTGGAGTGGGCCATCGAAACGGCTCAGGACTCTGGGATCTGGGGCGCCATGACCGAAGAGGAACGCCGGACGCTCCGTCGCAGCCGCGCCACTCGCCAGCGCGTCGCCGTCTAAGCCGTCTCCGGAGACTCGCTTCCGCGCTACCATCAGTTTCCTATGCGCGAGGAATATTCTGGACCCGTTGGCTTCGCCTCCGAACCTTCTGAGCGACGCCGCAACTGGATCGCTCGACTCATCACGTTGGCGCTCCTAGTGTTCATCCTGTGGCTCGCTTGGACCAAGGTGATCAACCCGCCTCAGGACCCGACGTTCCGCCAACCGACGTCCGAAAGGTCCACCATTCCGGGACCCCTTTAGCCGCCGGCACCGCCCTTCGTCTTCCCGCCCTCCGTCTTCGAAGTCTCCGCTTCGGTCGTTCCCGGCTTCCGGTCGGCCGTCGCAGCCCACAGAACCGCCAGCTCCCCCGCCACCGCTTCGGCGCGCTCCAGCGGCAGCGCATGGCCGACGCCCTCGAACATCGTGAGTCGCGCTCCTGAGATTCGCTCCGCCAAATAGTGCGCGTACCTCGGGGGCGTGCATCCGTCCTGCGATCCTCCCATGATCTGCGTCGGGACCTTGATCGCTCCTAGGCGGTCCATCATGTCGAAGCGATCGCAGGCCAGAAGATCCGTCAACGTCTGCTCCATCCCCGTGGACTCAAGCATCCGGCGAATCGCTACGCGATCCCGATCGGTGGTCGCCGGGCCGCATTGCAGATGACCCAGCGCGTCCAGCGTGTCCCGCACGCCGTCGGCAAGTCCCTCCAGCACGTGGGGCCACACGCGAAGGCGAGCGCCCGTGCCCAAAAGTCCCAGGCCACGGACACGGCTCGGATGCTCCAGCGCCAGCCACAACGCGATGGCGCCTCCCAGCGAGTGCCCTGCGATCGTGGCCGACCCGGCTCCCGCGGCGTCCATGGCATCCAGCACGGCGCGACCATAGGCGGCAACATCGCGATCGGGCCGGCTCTCGGGCCAGGGGGCGCCGGCACGTCCGGGCAGCGCAGGCACTAGGACCGGGACGCCGGTCAAATGCGCGACGACGCGATCCCATAGTGAGGGGTTGGCGCCCGAGCTGTGCAAGAGAACCAGCATGTCAGGAGAGCTGCACCAGCGGGATCGTGACCGTCGCGCTGGTTCCACCACCGGATTGCATCGTGATCTTCCCGTTCAATTCGCTCTCAACCAGCGTTCGCACGATCTGCAGCCCCAAGTTGGCCGCGGTCTCAAGTGCAAAGTCCTTAGGAAGGCCGGCGCCGTCGTCGGCAACGGTCATGCTTAGAATCAAGCCACGGCGCTCCAGCGTGATCGCAACGGCCCCGCCCGCGGGACCGAAGGCATGATCGACGGCGTTCTGACACAACTCGTTGAGAATGAGCGCAAGGGGCGTGGCGACTTCAGAGGAGATATCGCCGGCAGATCCATTCAACGCAAAGTGGATCGGTCGCTCCGGGCCGGCCAGGGATTCGCCGACCATGTCCAGGACCCGCTGGGCCACCTGATCGAACTCCACCATCTCGGTGGAGTCCTGCGACAGCGTTTCGTGCACCAGCGCGATCGAAGAGATCCGTCGGATCGACTCCTCCAGCGCCTCTTTCGCCTCTGCCGACTCGACCCGGCGCGTCTGCATGCGCAGCAGCGATGCGACGGTCTGCAGGTTGTTCTTCACACGATGGTGGATCTCGCGGATGGTGGCATCCTTCAGCAACAGCATTCGGTCACGGCGTCGAAGGTCGGTGATGTCGCGGATGAAGCCCAGCGCGCCCTCGCAAACGCCGTGGTGCACGATCGGAATGAAGCGACGGACAACCGAAACGCCGTTCGCCTCAATCTCACTGGAAACCGGGCGCCCCCCCAGCAGCCGGTGAACAAGCTGCTCCTCGTCGATGCCCAGTGCGCCCAGGTGCTCATCGATCAAGTTCGCCGTCGATCCCAGACGTCGGTACGCCGACACCGCATTGGGACTGGCGTAGACGACGATGCCCTTTTCGTCGATGCGCACGAAACCGTCGCCGACCCGCGGCGAGATCTCCTGATCGGGCAGCTCGCCGGGAAAGGGAAAATCGCCGTCGGCGATCATCTGCGCCAGCTCACCGGCTGCCTGCAGGTACGACAGCTCCAGCTTGGACGGGGTCCGGGCCGTGGCAAGGTTCTGCTCGCTGGCCAGAACCGCGATCACCTGCCCATTGCGGATCACCGGAATCGCTTCTTCGCGGATCGGGGTGCCTTCGCGCCACTCGGGATCCCCCTCGCGGACGATGCGCGCTTCCGCAAGCGCAAGGGCGACCTTCGGACGGCGAGCCATCGTCACGCCGACCATGTCCTCTTGATAGAGCGTCTGGGCCGGATAGGGGCGAACCTGCGCCAGGATCACGAAGCCCTCCCCGTTTCTCTTCGGCGCGAACAGCAGCAGATCGGCGAAATTCAGATCGGCCAGCAACTGCCATTCGGCCAGCAGCCGGTGCAGGTGCGCGATATCGGCGTCACCGAGGTTGGTCGTTCGGCGCGCGATCGCGCGAAGCGCGGACATGCGAGCCAGCATACCGGCGCGCCACGCCGCCGATCCGTCGCGTTACGGCCCGCTCTTACCGGCCGCGGAAGTCGGGGGCGCGTCGGTCGCGCAGGGCTGCCAGACCTTCCTGCAAGTCTTCGCTTTGCAGCGCGGCCAGCGCGCGGTGATCGTGGACGGCGAAGACATCCTCATGGCTCGCCCGGTCCAGGGCACCGTGGTCCAAGATCGCGCGGATCGCCGCCTTGCTGCCCCGGACCGACAGGGGTGCGCACGCGGCGACCTGCTCGCACAGATCCGACGCCGTCCCCTGTAACCGTGCGGCCGGCACCGCCTGCGTCACCAAACCGCGCTCGGCGGCTTCGATACCGGTGAAAGCCCGTCCCGCCAGCAGCATTTCGCGCACCGTCGCAAGACCCACACAACGAATCATGCGTTCAATCTTTCCCAGATCCAGCAGCAGCCCCAGCCGCGCGCTGGGGATGCCGATCGTGGCGTCCTCGGCCGCGACGGACAGATCGCAGGCCGCAAGGATCTGGCACCCTGCGCCCAGCGCGGCGCCCTGGACCGCAGCGACAATCGGAAGCGGATGGGCCTCCAGAGCGCGAAGCAGGCTTTCGAAGACCCCGCCGTACCGCACCCCTTGCCCTGCCGTCGCGGCGACATCGCCGAAGTCGGCGCCGGCGCAAAAGTGGGCTCCTTCCCCTTGCAGCAGCACGCATCGCGTCTGGTCGTCATCGCCCGCCGCGGACAGAGCGGTGCGCAGTCCTTCCAGCATTGCCTCGTTCAG
>JBKKBA010000254.1:0-4287 GCA_046714275.1 Actinomycetota bacterium | reverse complement strand
CCAAAGGCAAATCGTGTTCTTTGCTGACTTCACCATGTCACTCTCTCCTTCGATGAGCCGCCGAACGCCGGAGTCAGGCATCAGTCCCACACCTGCGCTTGCTTCGGGGTCACCTCGCACCCCGGATGAATTCAACCAGATCGGGCGCAGTTCCAACCCTCCAGGGGAAATCAGGACCACTCGACCTTCGGTGCGTTGTTTCCTTCGCCGATTGGAAGTGGGCCGAATATTCCGGTTTTCACTCGCGCAAGGCCGGCGATGTCGCGCTCTTCTCGCTTTGCCGAAACTGGATCGCCCACCCCTGCACGCTCCATGATCGCGCGATATCGATCGAAGGGTGCGGTGATAACATCGGATTCATGGAAGAGGTCGGGACGCTTACCTACGCCGATCTGGAAACGATCCCGGACGACGGCCTGCGCCGGGAGCTTTTGGACGGTGAGCTCATCGTGACGCCGTCCCCTCGCGTGCGACATCAGGACCTTGCCGGCGATCTGTTTGTGTTGTTCAAGAATCACCTTGCCGCGCATGGTGGCGGCCGCGCCTTCATCGCTCCACTCGACATCATCCTTTCGGATCGCAACGTCGTCGAACCCGACATGATCTTCGTGGCCGCCGATCAGGCGCAGTTGATCACGGAGAAGAACATTCAAGGGGCGCCCGCCCTTCTGATCGAGGTGCTGTCAAACCCGCGAATCGATCGAGTCCGCAAGCGCGATATCTACGAGCGGTTCGGCATCGCCGAATACTGGGTCGTGGATCCGGATGCAGATCGCATTGAGGTCCATCAACTTCGCGACGGCCGCTACGGGAAACCGGCAATTTTCGAGCCGGGCGACGTGCTCTCCTATGAACGGCTTCCCGGCCTCTCCATCGATCTGCGAGCGCTTCTCGCCCGCTGATCCGTTAGCAAGGGAACGCAATAGGATCGTGTAGAGCAGCGCGCCGGCACCGATTGCGGAAGCATCGATCCCGCCGAGCACGTGCCCAGGGATCTATCGCTTGAATCGTTTGCTGATCGTGAACACCAGGCCGACGACGGCTGGTACCCCAATGATCGCCGCTACGATAAACCACCGGCCGGATGCTGGAGGCGGACACGGCACCGACGCTTCATTGACGCATGGATCGAGTTCATCACCATAGCGCTGGAGAAGCCCGAACACGCCTAGAAACAATGCGATGACAATCCCCAGCAGACTCAAGCCGAGCCAGCTCGGCCCCTGATCCGAACGGCTTTCGGTGCGATCCTGAGGCATTGACGGTCCCCGTTGAATGGTCCACTTTTCATGGTCCAGCGTTGAGCATACTCCGCGGGCATGAGCCACCGAGCGAGGAGTGCGGCCGGGACGTGTTGTATTTGGATGACGCAGCACGTTGGCGACGATCCTTCCCTTACCGAGGTCGTAGTAGGAAGCTACGAACACTCGCAGAGGTACAACACCTTTGAATCGAGCTGTAGCTGCCAAGTGGTACCGCCGTCGCTTGTTGCGTAGATCCGTCCACGATACTCATGAACGGCAAGTAGCCATCCGCGGGATTCATCGACGAACGTCACGTCGGTCACCTCGTCACCGCTCAGCGTCACGGGCGTCGTACGCCGCCATGTCGATCCGCCATCGGACGTCCTCACCAGCGTGATGCGACCCTCTCCTGGGGCACACGCGCCACAACGCCCGAAGAACCACGCATCATCGCCCGCAGCGGCAAACGGTCCCGCGTCGGCGTCGATCGAATCGAAATACTTGCCGGACGGGCGGATCCGATCGCGGAGAGCGAGCTTCGAGTCGTCCTCAACGGAGGGCATGAAGTGGACCTCATACGTCCCATTGAGGCTATGGTCGGCGGCTGTGCCGAGACCCAACGCCCACGCATACTCGGGTCGAGAGCAGCGCAGTGAAGGAACCCAGTTGGCGGGAAACAACGCTGTAGCTCGCCAAGTATGTCCGCCGTCCATGGTCCCCTTCACAGCGCCCGGGACCGCCACGTATCCGCGCCGCTCATCGATGCGACATGCGTCTCGCACATCGGCAACCGTGTTGACCACGAACCACGACACGCCGTCGTCGGTCCCGAGCAACTTCCCGTCGCTCGCAACGACCCAACCGTGCGTTAGGTCGGCGAAGTCAACCGACCACAGGCTCTTCACGTTTGGCGCCGGTCTCCAGCGGGACCACGCAGAACCATCGGAGGTGGCGAACAGGTCGCCGCCGGGACCGACCAGCCAGGCGTGATCGGCATCAACAGCGTCGATGGATCGGACGTCTCCGTCCATCTGCTTCGTCCACGTCGTGCCACCATCACGCGTGCCGAACACGGCCGATCGGCCGGCCCATCCGCGCGTTGCGTCGGCGAAGGCGAGCAATCGAGGATGCTGCGGCTGGTCCACGTCGGGGCCGACGGAGTAGATCCGATCGCTTGGGAACTTGCCTGGGAACTTGCCGGCGGGCGCCGTCGGACTGCGATCATCGCGATTCAGGGAAGGCACCAGCACAACAATGGCCGCGGCCATTGCCGCAGCAGTAGTGGCGGCGGCCACGGTGCGAAGTCGCCGGGCGCGTCGGATGCGGCGAGCTACATGCTCGAAAGGGGCGCGCCGGGGCTCGATCTCGGCGGTCAGACGCTCCACCTCCGCTGTCAATTCGCGTTCGAGATTCATGGGGACTCCTCAGTCATTCTTTCCCTAATGCGCTGCAACGCCCGCCAAGTACGCTTCTTCGCCGCGGCGGCACTCACGCCAAGCGCCTCCGCAATCTCGACATCGCTCAGTCCTTCGAAGTACCGAAGGGCAATGCACGCGCGATCCGAAACCGAGAGTGAGAGCAACGCTCGGCGAAGATCCACCGATGCCGCGACCCCGTCGGCGTGGCCGGAAACGATGGCGTCGGCGGATCTGGCATGGCGTTCGTATGCGCGGTGGCGAAACCACGACCGGGCCAGGTTGATCACGGTCTTACGGGCATAGGCATGGAAACTGGCTTCCTCGATGCGTCCGCTCGACCGATACAGGCGAACGAAAGCATCCTGCACCAAGTCTTCCGCCGACGAGCGATCCCTGGTCAACAGATAGGCGAACCTGACCAGGCCATCATGCTCGGCCTCGTACCACTCCGCCAGCCGCTCCAGCCGCGTTTCGCTCGGGCGCTCAGATGTAATGTCGATGCTCCACGTCCTCGCTGCTTCGGTCGCCACGCTCCTTATACGCGCAACGGGCGCGAAAGGGGACACAGCCCGGCGGATCGACTTCATCCCCGGCGCGCTCAAGTCAGGTTTGGCCTCGCGCACGGGTTCGCTTCAGTGCAGTTCCGCGGCAAGCGTGGTGTTGGACAGCAGCATGTCGGTCAGGTCCGGCGATGGCGTGCGATGAGCGCCTCGATCTCGGGAACAAGCTCTTTGGGGACCACGATGGTGGCCTGCGTCTCATCCTCGAATGCGGCTTCGTCCTCCGCGACGGCTTCGTCCTCCGACTGCGTCTCATAGTGCTCGAGCACACGACGAACCCGGGCTTCATCCCAGCCTTCCGGAAAACTCGTCTCTCTCATCTCTTCCGCCGCCTTCGGCGCCGGAAAGCCCAAAGGGGCTTCCCCGTCAACTCATACGCCGTCACTACGAAGATACTCTTGCTTCCGGGATCCGGCACATACACGATTCGGAGATAGCGTCCCCCTTCCGTCCGTCCGATGGCGATGCGAGACCCCTCCGAGCCGGGTCGGTCTTCAAGGAGCGCGCCGAGCGCGCGCACCACCTCCGACTCCGTCACCCCGTGTCGAGTGAAGTGCAGAACGCCGGAGCCCGGATCTCGATAAAAGCGAATGTCCACAACCGCCGAGGATAGGCGACATGCGCGCGGATCTGACCCTCCATCCATGAATCTGCCTCGGTCGGGAATATTGAGATTCTCGCGCCATCCTGACAGACAGGGGAATGCCAAGATCGGCTGGGCCGCTATGAAGTCGTCGGTGTTTAACCGATCAAGGATTCCCAGGCCTGCCCGGCGTCTCGCGTTCTTAATAGGCGGCTTGTCGAATCGCACTGACTCTTGAACGATCAACGGACCCACACGCGTGCGTGACATTCGCTCGCTCTCTCGAAGCCGCTTCAGTGCAGTTCCGCGGCTAGCGCGGTGTTGGAAAGCAGCATGGCGATGGTCATGGGGCCGACGCCACCTGGTACCGGCGTGATCGCGCCCGCGATGTGGCTGACTGGCTCGAAATCGACATCGCCGATGAGCTTGCCGTCGTCGCCGCGGTTGGTGCCGACGTCGATCACCGTCGCTCCGGGTTTGAC
>JBKKBA010000253.1:0-4890 GCA_046714275.1 Actinomycetota bacterium | reverse complement strand
GGCCACGACCAGGTGACCGTGTCGGGGACGGCGACGCTTGGCGGAACGCTGAACCTGTCCACGATCGGCGGTTTCACACCGGTCGCCGGTCAGTCGTTCACGATCCTGACCGCGGGAACGCGCACCGGCACGTTTGCGTCGGTCACCGGCACGTCCCTCAGCGGTGGTCTGACGTATGCCGTTACCTACACCAGCACTGCAGTCGTGGTGTCGGTGCAGAACAACATCGTCTCGGTCGCAGTGACGCCGGATCCCGTGTCGGTTGCCAAGGGCGACACGCAGCAGTTCACCGCGACGGCCACGTACGCGAATCTGTCCACGGCCAACGTGACGACGACGGCAACGTGGAGCTCGACCGACACGTCCAAGGCGACGGTCTCGAACGCGGCCGGATCGCAGGGGCTGGCGACGACGCTGGCGGAAGGAACGACGATCATCCGCGCCGTCTTTGAAGGCGTGACCAGCAACGACGCCGATCTGACCGTCACCGCAGCCGAGCTTCGCAGCATCGCGGTCACGCCCGCCTTGGCAACGATCGTGCAGGGCGGCACCCAGCAATACACGGCGACGGGAACGTTCTCCGACGGCTCGACGTCGGATGTGACCGGAACGGCGGCGTGGGCCAGCTCGGATACAGCGGTCGCCACGATCTCGAGCGCGGCCGGCAGCCAGGGTCTGGCCTCGGGCGTGGCGGCGGGAACCGCGGGGATCACCGCGGCTGCCGGATCGGTCGGCAGCAACACGGCGACGCTGACCGTCACCGACAATCAGGCGCCGGTGCTGACGTTGCCCGGCGGCCAGAGCGTGGATTGGTCGGACGCGCTTTCATTCTCCGCGTCGGCGACGGACGCGGAAGGCGACGCGATCACCTTTGGCGCAACCGGCTTGCCGGCCGGCCTGTCGATCAATGCCGGGACCGGCGCGGTGAGCGGGACCGTGACGGCGACGCCCGGCTCGTATCCGGTGACGATCAGCGCCGACGACGCATTCAACGACCCGACGACCGGGTCGCTGACGATCACGGTGACGAAAGAGACGGCGATCGTGACGGCCGATCCGACGAACCCGACCGAGGCGTCGGTGACGACGCCGGGCGGCACCGCCGGCCCGGTCACCTTCGCGGCCGCTATCGCCGAGGAGTCGGATCCGACGCAAGGTGACATCTTGAATGCCACACCGATCACCTACGCCTTGGCGCCGGTCGGGACGGGAACGACGTACAACTGCACGCCGGTCGTGACGGGCGGTGGCGTTGGCGGCACGCTCAGCACGACCTGCACGTTCCCCGCGGTCGAGCCGAACGTCTACGAGCTGACGATCGCCGTCGGCGGGTCCTTCTACGAGGGCTCGCACGAGTCGGCCTTCACCGTGACGGATGCGTCGCAAGGGTTTACGACCGGCGGCGGCACGTTCTTCCGAGACGGAGTGCGCGTCAACTTCGGCATCATGGCCAAGTCCGTCAAGGGCAAGCTGCGTGGCCATTTCCTCTACATCGAGCACCGGCCGGACGGAGTGTTCAAGTTCAAGAGCACTGGTCTGGACGAGCTGCGGGTTGTAGGGAACACGGCGACGGTGAAGGGCAAGGGCGTTATCCGCAACGTCGGCGGGAACTACGCGTTCACGGCGACCTTGATCGACAACGGCGAGCCCGGCACGTTGGACAAGTTCGGGCTGGCAATGCGAACCCCGTCGGGAGCCCCGATGTCCGAGCTGACCTACTCGCCGATCACCCTGAGCGGCGGCAACATCCAGGTGCGCCGCTCGTAGACTCGCTCGTCCACGGAGATCTGATCCCCTGCAGCCGGCCGGGGATCAGACCTCCCGCTGGAGCGTTCACGTCATGAACGATATTCGTTCATGACGTGAACGAATTGCAGATCCTCCCGCGGAGCATGCGGTGTCGTCATGTCCTCGCTCTGGGCTAGCCCAGTCGCCGTGCTCATCGGCCAGGCAGACGTGTCCGTGGCCATGGCGATGTGTCCGAATTTGCTCGTTGTTCTCGTTCTGGACTTGCGTGCCGGCATCGCTACGATGTCGAACAAATGTTTGCATCGGTGTGTGAGGTCGTCGAGCGGTTGGGCGCGGTAGTCTCCGCGCTCGACGCTGACGCCATGTCGGCAGACGACGCCGCCCGAATGGTCGAAGCCTTTTCCAAAGCGGAAAAGCTCGCAGCCGCGGGACGCACGATCGCGACGCAGCGTGCGCTCCAGACGCGCGCGTGGCGTGCGCGTGGCTACCGGAACCCGGCGCAATGGCTCGCCGCCCAGGCCGGCACGACCGTCGCCGCCGCCGCCGGGGTCGTGCAGACCGCCGCGGCACTTGCCGAACTGCCGGCGACGCGCGACGCACTGGTCCAAGGACGCGTCTCGGTCCCGCAGGCCGCCGAGATCGTGGTCGCCGCACAGGCCGACCCCTGTGCGGAAGCCTCGCTGCTGGAGGCAGCCGAGAAAGACACGTTCAAGCAGCTTCGTGACCGCTGCATCTCGGTCGCCGCCGCCGCCGCGGGCGATGAAGGAATCGACGAGCGAGTGCGACGGCACCGCTACTTCCGGTATCGCTACGTCGGCGGCGCGATCGAGTTCGACGGAAGAGTCGTCCCGGCCGACGGCGCGCCGCTTTTCGCCGAAGTCGACAAGCGAGCTCACAGGGCGTTCGAGCAAGCCCGGCACAGCGCCGGCCGTGAGCCCTTGGCCGCCTACATGGCCGACGCGCTCGTCTCGTTCGTCTCCGAGCCGGCACGAAACGTCGTGGTGAACGTCCACGTGGACGAGTCCGCCTTCGACCGGGGCCACACGGTCGCCGGCGAGCGCTGTGAGATCCCAGGCGTCGGGCCGATTCCCGTGTCGACGGCGCGCCAGATGGCGGCTCAGGGGCGGACCAAGCGCATCGGGCGGCGCGATCACGACGTGACGCGCGTGGCGCACGAGGGTCGCGCCATCCCGGCAAAGCTTCGCAGCGCCGTCGAGGCGCGGGACCAGGTGTGCGTCGTTCCGGGCTGCGACGTCCGGGTGGGGCTGGAAATCGATCACATCATCCCCATCGCGGAAGGCGGAAAGACATGTCTGGAGAACCTGTGCCGGCCCTGCACATTCCATCATTACCTCAAGACGCACCACGGCTGGCAGATTCACGGGCCGCCCGGGCAGTGGACGTTGACTCCGCCACCACCCGACTGGAAACCCAAACGACGATTCAACCGCAACGAGTGAATGCGGCCGTAGGACGCCGCCCGAGTCTAGGAGTGCTGAGCATGACAACCTTCACGTTCGCAGATGAAGTACTGGCGAACATTCACGCCCGTATCGAGCGCCATGGTTTCACGACCGTGTACGTGGGGGCCGGCTGAACGTCGCGCGGCTAGTCTGAGCATGTGAGCGTCCCGTACCGTTTCTCCGAAGCGTGGCGGATTCGCGCGCCCCGCGACCGTGTCTTTGCGGTGCTGCGCGATTTAGAGCGCTATCCGCTGTGGTGGCCGCAGGTTCGCTCTATCGTCGGCATCGACGACGCATCGGCTCTGGTCACGATTCGCTCGGCTCTTCCGGTGTCGCTTCGGTTCGTCTCCGTCCGCGCAATCGATGATGACGCGCGAATGGTGCTCGAAGCGCACCTTTCCGGAGACCTTGAAGGCTGGTCGCGCTGGACGCTTCATGCGGCGCCCAACGGGACCGTCGCGCGATTCGACGAAAGTGCCCTGCTGCGCAAGGCCATTCCGCGGGGAATCGATGTGCTCGTCCGCCCAATCTTTCGAGCAAACCATGCCTTCATGATGCGTTCGGGAGAGCGTGGGCTACGCACCTATCTTTCGCAGATCGACGGCACGTGAAGCACATTCGCAGGGCTCCTCTGGCAAAAGCGACCGGCCCGACGGTTCAATACTCGGGCCGGTCGGCGCTTGCTGCCTGCTTACTTCGGCAACTGCTTGTGCGGGAGCCGGCCAACGGGTGCCGCGGGCACCGAAGCCGGAACCGCCGGAGCAGCGGGAGCGGTGTTCGATGCGGGCGGAGCTGCTGCCTTAGCCGTCTTGGCGCTTGCCGGTGACACGGCCACGGCTGCCGCTGCGGGGGGTTCGGCCCCGGCACCGGCGGCGTGTGCATCCGAGTGAGCGCTGGCGATGATGATCTCGGTTCCGACGTCCAGCCCCAGCGGGTTGCCGTAGCCGGCGGTGATGTGGATGGCGTTGACCGTCAGGCCACCCGCGGTCGGTATCTGCTCGTTCAGCACGACCAGCAGTCCGGGCAGGTTCACCAGCGTCTCGTTGACGTCGGGTTCGCACTCGACGCACACGGGGACGCCGGCGATCGACAGGTTCGCGATGATGGAATTCCCGCTGGAGGACCCGGGTATGCTGACCGATTTCGCCCTCACCAGCGTTGCCGTGACGCCTCCATTCAGCAGCTCCAGTCCCTTGACCTGCGCGATCGAGGTGGCTTCGACGGAGTTGCCGTCGCCGTCGGCGTCGGTGATCTCACCTTCGGTCGAGGTGAAGACCGAATCCGATGTGCCGGCCGGCGAGTCGATGTCGGCAAGCGTTGCCGATTCGCTCCCACCGGTGATTGGCAGGTTCACCTCAGCCACGGTCACGTCTGCGGCGTCGGGCGTCACGTGGAAGACCTCGACTGCGGCTGCGCGACCCGACACTGCCGGGATCGAGTCGCCGCACGCAAGCCCGATGGGGGCGCTTGCGTTCGTCTCGGCGTGGCTGATGATTATGTCGGTTGCCTCGTTCACTTGCGGCGGAGTCAACGGCCGGTCGTAAACGATGACGTGGATTCCGTTCACGGCAAGGCCGCTCCGGAATGCTCCTTCCGGCTGGCTGGTGCCGGCGGCTGCGCCGGACGGGATCCGCTCCAGGACGCGCACCTCGGCAAGGATCCTGCCGTCGATCGGGTT